>CAJBHN010000152.1 GCA_903952805.1 uncultured Myxococcales bacterium
CGAGGGCGAAGGCGAGGGCGAAGGCGAGGGCGAGGGCGAGGGCGAGGGCGAAGGCGAAGGCGAGGGCGAAGGCGAAGGCGAGGGCGAAGGCGAAGGCGAGGGCGAAGGCGAAGGCGAAGGCGAAGGCGAAGGCGAAGGCGAAGGCGAAGGCGAAGGCGACTGCACCCCGGGCTGCATTGACGACGCCACGGAAGGCTTCTGCAACACGACGGGGCAGCTGGTGCCGTTCACGTGCGCCGAAGGGCAGGTGTGCTTGACCGACACCTGCAGTGCCGACCCCGCACTTAACGGCCCCGGCGGCTGCGTCTGCAGCGGGGGTCAGGGCGATGCCGCCATCGGTGGCCTGGCTGTCTTGCTTGGTTTGACGTTGGTGCGTCGTCGCCAACGAACGGCGGTGCAGTGATGCGCAAGATTCTGTTGCTCGACGATGAACCCGCCGTGTTGTCGGTGCTGGCGGATTACCTGCAGGCACCGGGCATCGACATCGTGACTTGTCGCGAGATCGAGGCGGCCGAAGCGCTGCTGGAGCATCATCGCTTCGACGTCGTCGTCACCGACCTGCGCGTCAGCGAACTTGGCGGCCTTGAGGGTATGCGCCTCATCCGCTGGGTCTCGACGCACTTCCCTGAGACCACCGTGTTGGCGATGTCAGGCTACGTCAACGACGACGTCCACGCCCTCGGCCGGTCCGTCGGCGCCCAGGCGATCCTGGAAAAGCCCATCGACCTGCGTCGACTCCGTCGCTACGTGCACGGCGAACACCCGATCCCCGCCGACGCTCCCGAAGGCGTCGTCGCCGAAGTCGACCTGCTCGACGACTTCCTCGCCGCGGGCAGCATCCGCGCGGTGCTGCAGCCCATCGTCGAGCTGGCCTCAGGCACTGGCGGCACCACGCCTCCCTTCGTGGCCCACGCCTGGGAGAGCCTGGCGCGTGCGCCAGCGACGACGCCCCTGCGCAACCCCGAGATCTTGTTTTCCTACGCCAGCCGCAAGGAGCGCCTGTGGGAGACCGACCTGCTGTGCATCAAAGCGGCTCTGCGCGAAGCCACCAAGCTGCAGCTGCAGGGACGCTCGCGGCTGTTCATCAATACCCAGCCCCGCTCGATGACGAACCCGTCGTTTGCGCCGGTGGTCATCGATCTCATCGCCGAGGCGGGGTTCAAGAACCACGAGATTGTCTTTGAGCTCACCGAGCAACAAACCATCGTCAACCCGCAGGCCTTCGCCAAGACGCTTGGCAAACTGCGCGATGAGGGTTTTCAAATCGCCCTCGACGACTACGGGGTCGGCTTCGCCAATCTGCGCCTCGTGCAGGACCTGCGCCCGGAGTACCTGAAGCTGTCGGGGTATTTCTGCCGCGATGTCCACAAGGACCCCTTCAAGCAGATGATCGTCAGGGCCACCGGCGAAATGTGTCGCACCCTCGGCATTCCGGTGATCCTCGAAAGCGTCGAGACCGCCGACGAACTCGAGGTGGTGCGCTCTTTCGACATCGACTTTGGCCAGGGCTACTACTTCGCCCGCCCCGCCCCCGCCGACGATTTCCTGCACGCCGAGCGCATTGTCATGTCGGCCCCCCCCGTCGACCCGGCCGTCGCCCGAGCGGCGGCGTTGGCGACCGCAGGCGATATCCACCGTTGACCGGCAGCTTCGACCGGCAGCGCTGTCCCTCAGCGTTGAGGTTGACCACGACGTGGCTGGCGGAGCGCGCGGCGTTCCATCAGGTGCTCCGTTGACGTTGGCCAGGCGCCTGTCGACTGTGGCCCATGCCCACCATCGAAGGCCTCGACCACATCGCCATCGCCACCGCCGACCTTGAGACCGCCCTGACGTTTTGGCAGGCCCAGCTTGGACTGGTCTGCGAACACATCGAGGAAATCCCCACGAGGGGCATCAAGGTGGCCTTTCTGGCCGTCGGCAACACCCGCATCGAACTGGTCGCTCCCCTGCCTGGCCGCGAGGACGACAGCGAGGTCAGCAAATTCCTGCGAGAGCGCGGCGGCGGCATCCACCATATCGCCCTGCGCACCGCCGATGTCGACGTCGACAGCGCGGCCATGGTCGCTGCTGGTGCCCGACTCGCCCAGCAGCCCGCGCCGGGAGCCCACGGCTGTCGTGTCGCCTTTGTGCACCCCAAGAGCACCGGCGGGGTGCTGCTGGAGTTGTCGACGCCACAGCATTGACCC
The DNA here is from genome assembly GCA_903952805.1 of uncultured Myxococcales bacterium. Taxonomy (GTDB): domain Bacteria; phylum Myxococcota; class UBA727; order UBA727; family VGSZ01; genus VGSZ01. The sequence continues at coordinate 2,187 of CAJBHN010000152.1, forward strand.
GGGGCCCACCGGCGCCGTGACAGGGGCGGTTGACCTTCGCTGGCGCCGACGCCATGGAGGCCTCATGTCGAAGCTGGTGACTGACGCTGTGGCCCGCGTGGCCAACCAGGCCTCCATCCCGGGCCACAAACCCCCCGTCGTGGTCTTCGACCTCGATGGCACCCTCTTCGACAACGGTCCCCGGACTTGGCAGATCCTCGTCGATTTCGCCGAGCACGAAGGCAACGCGACCCTGCGCCGGACCCTGGACGCCGCCCCGCGTACCCGCTTGCCTTATCTGCTGAAGGAAACCCTCGAAAGTCTGGGCATCACCGACGGCAACATCGTCACCCGCGCCCAACAGTTCTGGATGGATCGCTTCTTCACCGACGACCAGCAAAGCCACGACATCCCGATCTCGGGAGCCCTGGCGCTGGTGCGGGCCCTGTACGAGAAGGGCGCCATCATCGTCTACCTGTCGGGGCGCGACGTCCCCAATATGCTGGTCGGTGTGTGCCTGAGCCTGCGAGCCCATGGGTTTCCCGTCGGCCTCTCGCGCACGGTGACCGTGCTCAAACCGTCGTTTCACGACGACGACCTGACGTTCAAGAAGTCGGCGCTCGCTTTCATCGACGGCCTCGGCGAAGTCGTGGCCACCTACGACAACGAACCTGCCAACTGCAATGCGTTTTGCGAGCGCTGGCCCCACGCCCTGCACGTCTACGTCGACTCCCAGCACGCTCCCAACCCGCCACCGCTGCATGGCGACGTCGCCATTGTCGACGACTTGACGTGAGCTGAGCACCGGTCGACGCGCGCCGCTGGCACGTCGACCACCGAGGATCGCCATGCCCCTGTGGATTGAAAAGGCACTCCCGATCTTCATCCTGCTGGTCGTCGTGGGCCTCGTCTTGTGGCGACTGCCCAAGGTCGACATCGGCCATTCCGAGGCCTTCAAGCGACGCCGATTCTTCAACTGGTTTCCCCTCGGGCTGATGTACGCGTTTCTGTATTTCGGTCGCTACAACATCAACGAGGCCACGTCGGCCCTTGGCAAGCTCGTCGACAACGCCGCCTTCGGCACCATCTTCGCCGTCGGCGCCTGGGCCTACGGCTTCTCGTTTCTCATCAACGGTCCCCTGACCGACCGGCTTGGTGGTCGCTTCACGATTCTGCTGGCGGTGACGGGTTCAGCGGTGGCCAACATTGCCATGGGATTGCTGACCTGGGGTGTCGTCGACGGCGGCTTCGTTCCCCCCGGTGGCCTCGTGCTGTGGCTGTCGGTTCTGTACGGCGTCAACATGTACTTCCAGAGCTTTGGCGCGGTCTCGATCGTCAAGGTGAACGCACATTGGTTCC
>CAJBHN010000153.1 GCA_903952805.1 uncultured Myxococcales bacterium
GGCAGCCCCGACGTCCGCTCCGATTTCTACAGCCTCGGCTGCTCCGTGTTTGCGCTGCTGACGGGGCGGCCACCATTTGCCCACGACAGCACCGCCGCCTTGCTGACGGCCCATACCAGCGAGGCGCCGCCCCTGCTGACGACGTGGCTGCCCGACGCATCGCCGCGACTGCTGCGCCTGCTGGGCACGCTGCTGGCCAAGAGCCCCCGGGAGCGCCCGGCCACCCACGACGACTGCCTCGCCTTGATCGAAGACGCCCTGGCCGACGTGGTCGGGGCCCCGTCGTTGTCACCGTCGTTGTCACCGTCGTTGTCACCGTCGTTGTCGCCGTCGTTGTCACCGTCGTTGTCACCGTCGATGGCGGTGACGCTGCCGACCGTCGCCAAGCATGTGCCCGCGATGGATGGGCCGGCAGCGGCGCCTTCGACTGCAGCGTTGGCTCCGTCGTCAGCGGCGCCGTCGTCGTCGACCGCGCCGTCGCCGTCCCCCATGCCGGTGGCCGCCGCAGCGATGCCCGAGCAGCCCCGGGCGAGCGCGCGGAGCACCAGCCCGGGCGACCCCTTCGCCGCCGTCGACGACGCCGAGGCCATCACCGTCGGCGCCCCCACCGGCGTGGTCGGCTCGCTCAAGCAGATGAACGTCGCCGAGATCGTGCAATCGCTGGAGTTGGGGCGAAAAACCGCCATCGTCGAGGTGCACCCCACCCGCGGCGACAAGGGCACCCTGGCCTGCATCGGTGGCGCCGTCGTCGACGCCCGCACCGCCCGCCTGGTCGGCGAAGACGCCTTCTACGAGCTCATCACGCAGACCGACGGCGTCTTTCGGATTCACTACGGCGACGAGCCCGCCGAGAAGACCATCAGCAAGCCCACCCAGTTTCTCGTACTCGAGGGCCTGCGCCGCAGCGACGAGCGCAACTTTGACGCCCACACCGTCCGCGAACCCATCGCGGTGTCGTCACCCTTCCTGCAGCCGCCGTTGACGTCGCCAATCGGGGCGCCGGGCGCCGCCTCGGGCTTCGACATGGACTCCGCCACCCTGGCGCTGCCGACCATGACGACGCAGCAGACGAACGACGCTCCCCACGGTCACCAGGGGCTGGAGGAGGCCACCGAGCCCGGCGGCCATCACGCCCCCGCCCGGCCTCGCGCCGCCACCACACCGCCGACCGCCGGCCGAGCAGCCCCCGGCATCGCCGATTTGGTCGCCGACCTGCGCGAGGTCCTGGGCGGCGCCGGCATCGCCGTCACCACGGCCTGGGCCCAGCTGGTGACCCGCGGTGTCCGGGCCCTGCGGCCCCGGCTGGCGACCCGCCCCGGGCTGGTCATCGCGCTGGAGCGAGCCACGCCCTCGCTGCAAAGCCCCCTGGCCCTGGTGGGGGCGGCGCTGCTGGCCGTGGCCGTCATCCTGGCGGTGGCGGTCGCGCTGCCGGAACCGGCAGCGACGGTGCTTCCCAGGTCGAGCCGGTCGGGCTGACGGCGCCGGGGAACCGGCGCGGACGCAACAGATCTGGGCCAATGTCGGGAATCATCCCACCCGGGAGGTGGTTGCCGTTGCCAAGCCCTTGACGGACACGTTTTTGTGTCCAGAACGACGTCCGCAACGACGTCCCATCCCGGCCCGGTCCGGGCCGAACCGCATTTCGACGAGGTCCCCATGACCGCCATGATCCACATCGAGAACCTTCGAAAATCCTACGGTGCCACCCAAGCCGTCCGGGGCATTTCGTTCGACGTCGGCAAGGGCCAGGTCGTCGGCTTCCTGGGCCCAAACGGTGCCGGTAAATCCACGACCATGAAGGTGCTGACGGGCTTTTTGGAGCCCACGTCGGGCACCGTGCAGGTCAAGGGCATCGACGTCGTCGAAAACGCCGTCGAGGCCAAGAGGCACATCGGCTACCTGCCGGAAAACAACCCGCTGTATGAAGACATGATGGTCGAGGATTACCTCGCCTACAGCGCCCATATGCGCGGCGTCCCCAAGGACCGCATCGCGCGCGCCATCGCCTCCGCCGTCGAACGCTGCGGCCTGGGCGACAAGCGGGGCAAAGACATCGGCGAGCTGTCCAAGGGCTACCGCCAACGCGTCGGGCTGGCCCAGGCCATCCTGCATGACCCAGACATCCTCGTGCTCGACGAGCCCAC
>CAJBHN010000154.1 GCA_903952805.1 uncultured Myxococcales bacterium
CCCGTCGCGTGGAGCGCCGCCTGGGTCGGGGACGCCGCCATGGCGCCGGAGGGCGGCGATGATCACCATTGAAACCCTCGTCAAACGCTACGGCCAGGCGACACCGGTGCTTCGCGGGGTCTCGTTTGCCGTCGACGCCGGCCAAACCACCGCCATCCTCGGCAAGAGCGGTGTCGGCAAAAGCACGCTGCTGCGTTGCCTGGCTGGCCTTGAGGGCTTCGAGGCTGGTGCCATCGTGGTCGACGGCGTCCGCGTCGAGGGAGGCAAAAGCCCTCGGCCGCTCCGCGGTCGCGTCGGGGTCGTATTTCAGACGCTCGAACTCTTTCCCCACCTCAACGTCGTCGACAACTGCGCCCTCGCTCCGGTGGTGGTGCAACAGCGCCCTCGCGACGAGGTGGTCGCCGAGGTACACGCGCTGCTGAGAACCCTCGACGTCGACAGCGTTGCCCACGTTCACCCCGAAGCCATGTCTGGTGGTCAGCGCCAACGCGTCGCCATCGTGCGTGCCCTGATGATGAAGCCCAGGGTGCTCCTCTACGACGAGCCGACATCGGCGCTGGATCCGAGCCTCAAGGCCGAAGTTGGTCGCACCGTCCGTGAGGTCGCCGAACGAACGGGCATGACCCAGGTGGTGGTCACCCACGACCCCGCCTGGGCCGATGCCCACTGCGATGACATTTTTATCCTCGACGAGACCGGCCTGACGAAGACGAAGAACGCCTGACGTCCGTCTGTGGAGAGGAGCCCTTGACGTCGCCACCACGTATGGTGACTGTTGTTTCATGTCGACACCGCGCTTCCTGGCCGCTCTCCAACGACTCCCCGTGGACCGTCCGCCCGTGTGGCTCATGCGTCAGGCCGGGCGCTATCTGCCCGAATACCGCGAAGTACGGGCGACGTCGGGTGGCTTCCTTGGGCTCGTGAAGAATCCCGTGAATGCGTGCGAGGTCACGCTGCAGCCCATCCGGCGCTTCGGCTTCGACGCCAGCATTGTCTTCTCTGACATCCTCGTGGTCCCCGAGGCGATGGGGTTGGATCTGACCTTTGGCGTCGGCGAAGGACCAAAACTCGCCCCGCCCGTGCGCACCCGTGCCGACGTCGACCGCCTGGCCATCCCCGACCCGTCGGCGTTCCACTACGTCTACGAGACCATCAAACGCATCGTCGACGGCCTGCCCGATGCCGCCAAAACGGCCGCGGTCGACGGCGTCGACGATGTGCCACTGATCGGCTTTTGTGGGGCACCCTTCACCGTCGCCAGCTACGTCGTCGAGGGCGAAGGCAGCAAGCACTTCATCGAGGTCAAACGCTTCATGCACCAGGAACGGCAAGCCTTCCTGGCGCTGCTCGACAAGCTGGTGGCGACGTCGGCTGGCTACCTCATTGAGCAGGTGCGGGCGGGTTGCCGCGTCATTCAGATTTTCGACACCTGGGCCGGCGAGTTGTCCCCCGACGACCTGCGAGACTTCGCCGTCGAGCCGACCAAGAAGTTGATCAACCTGGTCCGTGCCGCCGTCGACGTTCCGATCATTTATTTCGCCCGCGGCTGCGCCGATGCCCTCGACATCGTCAAGGGCGCCGGCGCCAACGCCTATGGCCTCGACTGGCGGGCCCGGATCGGGCGAAGCTGGCAGGTGTTGGGCGACGTTGCCGTTCAGGGCAACCTCGACCCGGCCCTGCTC
>CAJBHN010000155.1 GCA_903952805.1 uncultured Myxococcales bacterium
AAGAAGAAGAAGAAGAAGAAGCCAATGAAGGCCGCACCGTTCTCGGTGGTACCGACGTCAGCGCTTTGGACGTGATGCGCACCGACCGGACCCGCCGCGCCGAGGCGTCGGTGATGGTGATGACGGTGTCGTCGTCGAGGACCACGCGCTCGCCAGCGACGGGAATACGGCCCAGGCGGGCCACGCACAGGCCACCCACCGTGATCCAGTCGTCGCCCTCGGGCAGCGTCAGGTCGAACTCGCGGTTCAGATCGCGCACGGTAGCGACGGCGGCCACCTCGATGACGCCCTCAGCCTGCTGGAGACGGGCGGTGGCCCGGGCCACGTGCTGGGCGGCTTCACCCTCGGCGTCGAGCATCTTGCCCACGAGCTCTTCGATGAGGTCTTCGCGGGTGACGATGCCGACGGTGCCGCCATGTTCGTCGATGATGACGCCCATGTGGATGCCCTTGCTTTGCAGCCGGTGCAGCAGCTCCACCGCCTTGACCGACGCCGGCACAAGGCAGACGGGGCGCATCAGCTCGGTCACGGTGGCATCGCTGCGCAGGAACACATCCCGCACCGACAACGACCCCACGATGCGGTCGATGTCGGGGTCAAACACCAGCAGGCGCGAATGGCCGCTGCTGACGACCACCCGGCGGATCTCGTTGATCGTGGCGGTGCGTTCGATGCCCACCACCCGCTGCCGGGGCACCAGCACGTCGCCGACGTCGAGGTCGGCAAACTCAATGGCCCGCGACGCGATGGCCGAGGCCCGTTCGTCGATGCCGCCGTGGGTGGTGGCCTCTTCGATCATGGCCTTGATCTCGTCCGCCGACATGCGGGCCTCGGTGAATGAGGTCTTGTCGCCAAAGACCTTCAGCACGAGGTTTGACGACGTCGTCAGCACCCACACGATGGGACGAGCCAGCCAGGACAGCGCCAACAAGGGGCGGGCAACCAACAGCGCGTAGCGTTCGGGGGCCATCAGGGCGAGGGACTTGGGCACCAGCTCGCCCAGCACCAGGCTCAGAAACGAGATGCCGACGACGACCAGAGCAAACGCGAGCGGCGACGCCCAGGCCCCGACCACGGGCATATCGACGAGCAGCAGCGCCAACTTGCCCGCCACGGTGTCGCCGCCAAAGGCGCCGGCGGCGGCGCCGACGACGGTGATGCCAATCTGGACGGTGGCCAGGAAGCGCTCGGGATGGGCCCGCAGCCGGGCCACCGCCCGGGCGCTCTCCCGCCCCTCGTCGACGAGTTCTTGCAGGCGCGTCTTGCGCAGCGTGACGGTGGCCATCTCTGCGCCGGCCAACAGACCGTTCACCGCCACCAACACCACCAACACCACAAGCTCCGTCACCGCGACACCGCCTCGGCCGGCACCAGCCGACCAGACCTGCATACCTGCCAGACGTCACGGTGTCCCAGCTCATTTGCCCAGGAAATGCAGGCAGATACGCCTGATAAAACAGTTCCTTGCACCGTCCGGACTCGCTGGATTGCGTCGACCCCTCGGTCATGTATGTCCATGTAGGACGTTTCACCACTGGCCCTGCGGGTCCGGGAGCAGCATGACCACCTTCAAGAGCTTCGCATGGGTCCCCGTGGCGCTGCTGCTGATGGCCGGCACCTGCGGCCCGACAACGCCCCCTGAGCCCGTCACGCCCGGTCCTGGCGACGGCTGCACGCTCTCGTGCCCCTTCGGCCGCAAGGCCACCCTCGACGGCACCCTGCTTTGCGAGTGCCGCGCCGGGGACTGCACAGCCAACGAGCCGCCGGCAGCTCGCGTCGACCCGATGACGGGCGCATGCGTTGGCTTTCCCACCGACTGCGATTCGCCGTCGGATTGGGCCTTCTGCCCCGCCTGCGGTCCCCAGGCCTGTGGACCGGCGCCAGGCGGCCGCGAAATCTGCCCAGACGGCAGCATCGGCGGGGTCCTCGGCTGCTCCCGCACCGAACTTGGGACCTGCGAATGGTCGGTGTTCCCGTGCCCCCTCGAGTGACCTGACGACCGTCAGCGTCTGAGCGTCAGGTTCAGCGACGACGACGGCGCAGGCCGAGGACCGTCACCCCAAGCAATGGCAGCCATCCGGTCTGACCGACGCTGGCGCAGCTCGTCAGGCCGCCGCCCGAGACGCTGAAGCCCTCGGTGACGTCGGGGACTTCGCAAGCGTTGGGGATGCAGGGGTCGAGGGGGTCGGGGTCGGTGCCGTTGGTGACGCCGTCGCCGTCGGCATCGCCG
>CAJBHN010000156.1 GCA_903952805.1 uncultured Myxococcales bacterium
ATGGGCTCGGCGTGTCAGAATGTGTCGCATCAACGATCGAAAACCTCATAAATTAAAACACTTAAAGGCAAAACACCGCAGCCAGATCTGGCAGGCGGGGACGGGGCGGGGCACAATGCGCGGATGTTCAAGCGCATGTCCCTGGTGGTGATCGCAACGGGTCTGATCGTCGCAGTCGGGGCGTGTTTCGATCCCCCACCTGTCTTTGATGACGCCCTCGGCATTGAGGCCATCCCGGTGTCCTCAGGTGAAGCCGCCGGCACCTTCGCTCTCAAGGTAGTCAGTACCACCCTCGTCAAGGTGCCGGTGCTCGGCGACTTCGCTGGCGGCGGCACCAACTATCGCCTGGTCACGCGCCGCCATGACGAGGCTGCCGACGTCTATCGCCAACAATCCGTGCTGTGCGGGGGCTTCAATGTCGAGGTCGCTGGCGTCACGACGTCGGTACCCGAGGCCACCTACCGCGCCGTGGCGCCATCAACCGCCGAAGTCGTCGAGGTCAGTGACGACGGCACCTACCATCAGCGAGACCATGTGCAGCTTTGGGGGCTGCGCAACTTGCCCGACCCACTCACCACCCCACTGCCGGTCAACAAAGATGAGGCCCAGCAAGCCCCACACCGCGACCGCATCTTCGACATGGACGGCGACGGCAACGACGGCATCACCAGCATCGTCAGTGGCGCAGTGGAGGGAGAGGTCTACGTCATTCAGCGAAAGACGGTGACGACGACGGGCATCGTCCTTGGCCCCGACCGCATGGTGGGCTTGTCGGTCAACACCAACGAACTTGTCCAGTTGGGCAACACCAATGTGCTGCTCGACCGCCAAAGCGAGGGTAGCGCGGCACCCCACCCCGACCCCAAACGCTCCTGGTTCGAAGAAGTGCGCGTCCCCGACGACTTCACCTGCGACGACGTCATGGGCGCTGAAGACGCCGGTCTGTTGTCGATTCGTCGACCCTTTTGACCACGCCGCGCCACGTCCTCGTCAGGTGTCCGACGGCGTCCGACCTCGCAGATCACGGACCCTGACGCCGGGGTTGGTGTGTTCGTTTTCCTGGTCGGATGCGTTGGGCACGTTTTCGACTTGCACCGAGCGCAGGGGCATACGGAACGACCCCGTCGTCGACGAAGCCGCCTCCGCGCGGGCGGGCGGGCGATCAGCGCGCGGCTTCAATCGGCTGGCGTAGCCCGGCTGGTCCTCGTCGACTGTGTCCATCCGAACCACGGCAGACCGGGGATCGGTCGTCAGCGATGACGACGAGGAGGACTCCGACCTGGGCGGAACGCTAGGGTGGTCGTCAGAATATCCCTGAATTGAACCGATCATCGGTGGCTGCGACCGACCGGTGCCGCCGAACGGTCGCCGAAACTGGCCGTCGCTGTCAGCCATCGCTTCGGCATCCTCGATGGCCCGATTGAGGTCGATCATGTCCGTCTGACCGCCGTAGCGTTTGATCTCGTATTTCGTGACCCGACCGATCTTTCGAACGATCTCGGCCATTCGCTCGGCTTGCGTGAAAATGATCTCGACATGCCGCCGGAGCTTGGCGTCGCTTTCGGGAATGCGAGCTTTCAGCATCTCGGCGTAGCCGAGCACCGACGTCAACGGCTGGTTCAGCTCATGGGCGGCCATGCCTGCAAGTTCGGCGGCCACGCGGGCCTTCTCAGCCTTGGTCAGCTGATCGCGCGCTTCGTTGAGTTGTCGCTCAATCGCCATTCGATCGCGCAGGTCGGTGAACACGCCGACCGTGGCGACTTCCTCGCCATCCTCGTAGATGATGCTGGCGCTCATGCTGACCG
>CAJBHN010000157.1 GCA_903952805.1 uncultured Myxococcales bacterium
GCCTTCGCCGGCGGCTACTGCACGGCGAGCTGTGTCGACGTCGCCTCGGATTGCCCGGCCGGCAGCACCTGCTTCGACGTCGGCGGTGGCGACCAGATCTGCTTCGCCGATTGCGCCGTCGACAGCGACTGCGCCCGCGACGGCTACATCTGCGACTTCGTCGATGGGATCGGCTCGTGCATCCCCGGATGATGCTGACACCGACGACAACGGCGACGACAGCGGCGTGGCTCCTCGGGCTGGCGCTGCTGTCGGTGCCGGCCCTGGCTGCCGACCCGACGCCCGAACCCGGCCCGACGCCCAATACCGGCGAGACGGCCTTCCCCAAAGGCAGCGACGCCATCCTGCCGGGCCTCGTCGACGTCGGCGCCACCCTGCCCGTGCGGGTCGAGCTCAAATACGCCACCACCGACAACTTCATGGCCCGCGACGTCTATGGCGGCCTGACCCGCTGCTTCCTCGTCGACGACGCCGCCCGGATGGTCGGGACGGCGCTCAAGGTGCTGCAGCAGGCCCATCCCGCCTGGACCTTCGTCATGTACGACTGCGCCCGGCCGCGCAGCGTGCAGCTCATCATGTGGGATGTCGTCAAGGGCACGCCCCAGCAGGGCTACGTCGCCAACCCCCACACGCCACCGGGCTCGATCCACAACACCGGCTGCGCCGTCGACCTCAGCGTGTGGGACACGAGCACCCGGGCCGCCGTCGACATGGGCTCGCCCTATGACTTCTTCGGCGCCCGCGCCCACCCGGCCAAAGAGGTCGAGCTGTGGAAAAAGGGCCACCTGACGGGCGAACAATGGGCCAACCGCCTGGCGTTGCGTGAGGCCATGCTGCGGGTGGGCTTTCGCCCCCTGGGCCACGAGTGGTGGCACTTCGACTGCACCGACGGCGGCACCGCCCGCAAGCGCTATCCGGTCATTCCCTGACGGTCATCGCTGGCGTCGACCCCTGACGGGAAGCGCCTGCTGGTCAAGCGCCAGGCCTGGCCGCCACAGCCCGGTGCACGCCCATTGGGTGAGCCCGTGCGATATGAGGATGGCGGTGCAGACGACGTCGTCGACGTTGAAGGCGAGGCCGAACACCCTCGACAGCAACTGGCCGCTCAGGCTGGCTCCTTCTTTCCAGCGGGTCGCCAGCGTGGGCAGTCGGACCACAGACGATGCGGCGGGAGCAGGAGGCAGGGTCGTCGCGGCAGACATCGCCCAACGCTCACCCGCGCGTTTTCTCGCTGGCAGGCGCGGGAACGCCGCCTGAAGAGCCGGCGTCAACGGGACGGGATCTCGACGTCGATGACGCGCACCCGGCCGTCCCAGCCGCCGGAGCACAGGGCCCGGCCCCCGTCGCAAAACGACAGCACTGCGAAGTGTGGTCTTGTGACATCACGCGACTGCGCACGATGGAGAAGTGGGTGTACCTGTACCTCTACGTCGTGCTCGACATCTTCAGTCGCGCCGTCGTCGGTTGGATGGTGGCGGAGAAGGAGGCGGCTGCGTTGGCGTCGCGCCTCATCGAGGAGACGAGCGCGAAGCCCGACGTCAGACCCGGCACCTTGGTGCTGCACGGGGACCGCGGCACGCAGATGCCATCGAAGACGTTGGCTCAGATGTTGGCTGAGCTCGACATCGGCGCCAGTCACAGCAGACCGCAGGTCAGCGACGACAATCCGTTCTCCGAGTCGCAGTTCAAGACGATGAAGTACCACTCGTCGTTTCCCGGGAAGTTCACGAACAGCGTCGACGCTGTGACCTTCGGTCGGACATTTTTCACTGGTACAACAACGAACATCGCCACAGTGGCATCGCGTCCTTGACGCCGAACGAGGTACACGAAGGACCCAGTGACGAGGTGCTTGAGCACCGTCATGCGGTGCGGAGGGCGGCCTGGGTGGCTCATCCCGAGTGCTACCCGCGCGGGGCGCCACGTCGACAGACTTTGCCTTTGGCCGTGTACATCAACCCACCGGCTTCGCCGTTGCCACCATCCTAGTCGTCGTCGCCCTCAATACCGGCGCGAAGCGAAGTGATGGCTACGACGATGAGGTTGGTGGCAACCGCCCCATCCTGCGAGTTCGAGCCCTCATGCCACGAGGTGGTCCACTACATCCAAGCAGCAACTTTCTCAAAGTTGTTGGCAGGCTCCGCCGCACGGCGCGCGTCGGTTGCAGTACGTCCTGAACCGCCGGTACTCTCAGCGGGGCGCTCGTCAACGAATTCAGCAGTTGATCGTGAGACTCTTCATGAACAGGCTTTTAATGAACACAGGGGCGAGTGCGCCGCTGTCGGCACTGGTCCTTGGTGGGATGCTGACCGTCGGCGGTTGTCTCGATCCAGGTGCGGGGTCCGCCGACGCTGGCACCGTCGGCGACGACGCCGGTGCCGAACCCGGTGGCGAC
>CAJBHN010000158.1 GCA_903952805.1 uncultured Myxococcales bacterium
GGGACATGGGGGGCATAGCGGCCGATGGGCCGACGGTACGGCTTGCCCGAGGTGTAGGTCTGCATCCGACCCTGAATGCGAGCTCAAGGCCAACGCGGGCTGGCTTCCGGATGCGATGCCTGGGCCATGAGCCGTTCCAGATGGAACGGCTGGTGGAACGACTTGGCGCTACAGCGGCGGGCGTGCCATCGTGACCCAATATGGTTTTCAAGACTGGTCGACAGGGTCGCCGGGGCGCGGTCTCCGCTCTTTCGGACACCCTGACGCCAAGAGACCCGCTGGCTGGAGGCCGACCTCAAACCGGGACCCTTTTACCCAACTCCCTCTTGCTTCATGCGCGCATCACGCAGCGACGTACCCACCAATCTTCCTTGGAAAGGAAATCGATGAAAAAACTAATCGCCATCACGGCCGTTTTGCTGACCGGCTGCACGTCAGTGCAGACAGTGGTTAAGGGCGACCTACTCGTCTCGCCCGATGACGAGAGCAGCCCACCTACCACCTATCGGATGGAGGTCGTTCAGTCGCACGACATGACTGGATGGGCCATCGGCTGCGTGGTTACCGGCTTGTTCTATGGCGGATCTTGTTGGGGCTACCTGGCGGCTCCTTTCGCAGAGCACAAGAACGCAGCGGTCTCCACCGCGCGCGACGAGGCGAAGCGCATTGGCCGCTGCACCGATTTGCTGCAACCAACTGTTGACCGTTTCGGCTGGAGCTATGCACCGACTGAGATGACGGTAAAGAGCGAACAAGGGCAACTCCTAACGCCGGGCGAGATCAGAAAGTTGTGCACTTCTGCCAAGACGAACCACGGTGCCGAGAATTCTGGCCGACCCCCATCGTAGATTCGCTCTGAGTTGGCTCCGCAATTCCACATTGAGCACCGCGCAAACAATCCAGCCAGCAAAGCTTGTGCGCACGGGTCGTGGCGACTCGCAAGCGAGTCCCCACGACCACACCCCTCCGGGGCGCCCCCAGAGGGGGGCGCACCCCTCCGGGGTGTCGCACAAGCTAACCGTTGGCTGGAAGGTTCGCCTTTTGGCATCTGGAAACAGGCCCGCCCGCCTATCCGTTTTGCTCTCGTCGCCGGGCAGCAGCCGGACGAGAACGCCGAACAATCGAGGCACCAGAGTTCTCGTCGCTCAGGAATCGAAACACACCCGTCGCAATCAGCGACGACGAGGGAATCGCGAGGTGGCGAGCTGCGAACAATCAGCCAACTCCCATTGCAATCCTGTATTCAGAAGCCGACTGTCTCAGAGTTGTTCACCCGTTTCGAAGGAGCCAGAGCATGGCGAGTAATGGAGACGAGCCTTCGGTGGTTCAGCGCATCGAACTTCTTGAGCGTCGATTGCTCGAGGCGCAAATGGAGATCGAAGCCTTGCGCCGCGAGCGACTCGCGGCAGAGCAGGTTCAGGTTCGGCATGGGACGTCATGGTGGAGGCCTTGGAAGGGCAGTCCGTCCACGTATCGGGCCGCGTACCTTTCGACCTCCCTCGACTATCATGATTCGACTGGGACCGGACCCAACAAGATCGGTGAGCTTTGGGACGGGCGGTGGCCACATGCATCTGCGAGGCTTCTCGCAGTCACTTCGAGGATTGATCGAACCTTTGTTCGCGTTCGCAGCCATGAACTGCTTCAGCTTGCGCGACTTGGATTGTCCGATGAGGAACTTCAATCGCACCTGGACGCTCTTGAAGAACGCTCGGGGCGCACCTAGCCAGGCCCTCAGGCAGAATCTCGATGCGAATGCCCATTGAAGCCAGCCGAGCTTCAATAGTTTGCACAGTGCTTCTCCTCCGAAGTCATCGAGCTGTCTCGCTAGTCCATTGTTCAGAGGCACGAGCAATGGGCCCGCCGCTCGCGCATGTTATCGCTGCGAGGACTCTCGTGGTTGTGGCCAATACCGTCCGAACCTGACCCGGTGAACGTCAGGCCACATCGGATCGATCCAGCAGTTGCTTTCCTTCCGGAATCCTGTGAGCTCTCTCAGTGGCCCATCATTTTGGGGGCATGAGCAATGGGCCCGCCTCTCGCGCACCTCCCTCGATGCGAGGATTCTCGTACCGCCCGAACCCGACCAGGTGAACGGTAGGTCTGTATGGATCACCTCCGGATCACTTCAACTACTTCA
>CAJBHN010000159.1 GCA_903952805.1 uncultured Myxococcales bacterium
CCGCCGCCGCCGAAGCACTCGCGATGACGTTGCGTATGCGCGGCGACGGCGCTCCCCGCCGCGTGCTGGTCGACAAACACAGTCACCCCCAGACCGTCGCCGTCATCCAGGGTCGCCTGCACCCCATCGACGTCGATGTCGTCGTCGCCGACCCCGACACCTTCGCCGACTTCGGGTCCGTCGCCGCCTGCTTCCTGCAAAACCCTCGCACCGACGGCGCCATCACCGACCTCTCGCCCTTGATCGCCCGTATCCACGCCGCTCAGGCCCTCGTCGTGGTCGCCACCGATCTCCTGGCCTGCTGCCTGATGACGCCGCCGGGTGAACAAGGCGCTGACGTCGTCGTTGGTTCATCCCAGCGCTTTGGTGTGCCCATGGGCTACGGCGGCCCCCACGCCGCATTTCTGGCCACCAAGCTGGCCTCGGCCCGCGCCATGCCCGGCCGGCTGATTGGCGTCTCGCAGGACGCCACCGGCGCCCCCGCTTTGCGCATGGCGCTGCAGACGCGTGAGCAGCACATCCGTCGCGAGAAGGCCACGTCGAACGTCTGCACCGCCCAGGTGCTGCTGGCGATCATGGCCTCGATGTACGCCGTGTGGCACGGACCCGACGGCCTCAAGGCCATCGCCAGCGACGTCCACGCCCGCGCAATCGCCCTGGCCGTCGGCTTGCGCGCCAAGGGCTTCACCATCAAGCACGACGCGTTCTTCGACACCATCGCCGTCACCACCACCAGTGAAAAAGCGGTGCAAGGTGGCGTCGCCGACGTCATGGAGTGGGCCTGGTCCCGCGCGCGCAGCGCCGGCTACACGCTGAGAAACATCGACGCCACAACGATAGGCATCGCCCTCGACGAGACCACCACCGACACCGACGTTGAGGCGTTGATCGAGATCTTTGGCAGCGTCCACGAGGGAGCGGTGGCGACCGCGTCGTCGTCGTCGTCGTGGCCTGCGGCCCTGCAGCGCAGCAGCGCGTTTCTGACCCATCCGGTCTTTGCCTCGGGCAAGAGCGAGACCGAGATGCTCCGCTACATTCATCGCCTCGAGCAGAAGGACTACAGCCTCGTGCACGGCATGATCCCGCTGGGGTCATGCACCATGAAGCTCAACGCCACCACCGAGATGACGCCGGTGACGTGGCGCCGTTTCGGCGGCCTGCATCCGTTCGCCCCCGTCGACGACGCCGCCGGCTACCAGCAGGTGATTCGGGAACTGGAAAGCGGTCTCGCCGAAGTCACCGGCTTCGCGGCGGTGTCGCTGCAGCCAAACGCCGGCAGCCAGGGCGAGTTCGCTGGCATGCTCGTCATTCGCGCGTTTCACGACAGCCGCGGCGATTCCCACCGTCGGGTGTGTTTGATTCCCCAAAGCGCCCACGGCACCAACCCCGCCAGCGCCGTCATGGCCGGCCTCGACGTGGTTGTCGTCGCCTGCGACGACGCCGGCAACGTCGACATGGCCGACCTGCAGGCAAAGATTGAGACGCACCGGGACCGCCTCGCGGCCTGCATGGTGACCTATCCGAGCACCCACGGCGTCTTTGAAGCCAGCATCAAGGAGCTGTGCGAGCGCATCCACGCCGCCGGTGGGCAGGTCTACATGGACGGCGCCAACATGAACGCCCAGGTGGCCATGTGCCGCCCCGGCGACATCGGCGCCGACGTGTGCCACCTCAACCTGCACAAAACCTTCTGCATTCCCCATGGTGGCGGTGGTCCCGGCGTCGGCCCCATTGGCGTCGCGGCCCATCTGGCGCCGTTTCTCCCCGGCCACCCCGTGGTGTCCGTCGGCGGCAGTCAGGCCATCCCCCCCGTCAGCGCCGCACCGTGGGGCAGCGCGAGCATCCTGCTCATCTCGTGGGCCTATTTGCGGCTGATGGGCCCAGACGGCCTGCGTGACGCCACGGCCTACGCCATCCTCAATGCCAATTACGTCGCGGCCCGCCTCAAAGATGCCTATCCCGTGCTCTACACGGGGACCAATGGTCGCGTGGCCCACGAATGCATCCTTGATCTGCGCCCCATCAAGGCCAGCTCGGGGATCGAGGCCGAAGACGTCGCCAAGCGCTTGATGGACTACGGCTTCCACGCGCCGACGTTGAGCTTTCCCGTCGCCGGGACGTTGATGGTCGAGCCGACCGAGAGCGAGCCCCTCGCCGAGCTCGACCGCTTCTGCGACGCCATGTTGGCCATCCGCGCCGAGATCGCCGCCGTCGAACAAGGGCAGTGGCCGCGGGACAACAATCCCCTCAAGCATGCCCCCCACCCGGCGCACGTCGTG
The DNA here is from genome assembly GCA_903952805.1 of uncultured Myxococcales bacterium. Lineage (GTDB taxonomy): Bacteria > Myxococcota > UBA727 > UBA727 > VGSZ01 > VGSZ01. The sequence goes on from CAJBHN010000159.1 coordinate 2,280, forward strand.
ATTTCGTCGTCGTGGGACCGCCCCTACACGCGTGAACAGGCGGCCTTCCCGTCTCCCCACACCCGGGCGAGCAAGTATTGGCCGACGGTGGCGCGCTTGAACAACGTCTATGGCGACCGTCACCTCGTCTGCTCGTGTCCGCCCCTGTCGAGCTACACCTGAGGATGTCGGCCCATGTAGGGGCGAGTCCCACCCCTGCGGCGTGCCGACGTCGACGCGACATGGGTCACACATCGCGGTAAATCACGGCGGTCCCCCTGTCGTCGGAGTGCATATGCCGATCATCCTTCGTTCGCTTCGTCGGTCGCTGAGCCCGGCGCTTTTTGTGATGCTTGCCAGCGCGTCAGCCTCGGCCGTCGATCGTCCCATCCCTGATGGGCTTGCTGACGTCGCTGAAGGCAGCGACGCCGTTGGCGACGGCCAGGAGCGCCTCGCCCAGTTCGACCTGCGGCGGCGCCCGGCGGTCAAAAAGCCGGTCGTGGACGACGACAAGGACGACGACAAGGACGACGACAAGGACGACGACAAGGACGACGACAAGGACGCGCCCACCTCCCCCGGGACCAAAGCACCGTCGCCTTTCCCCATCAAGAAGCCCGAGCTCCGTGAAGGCGCGCAAGCGCCCCGCGTGCCCATCGACAGGCCGCCCGCGGTCAAGAAGCCGCCACCGCCCCGTCGAGACCCACGGGTTCAGGATCCCAAGGATCCGTCGGCGGGCGATGATCGCGTCCGCCGCACACCGCGAACGCCGACGGATCCCCCGTCCAATGACCGTCGCCGGACGACCCGCCCTCCGCGCAACCGCCAGCCTCCCCCCGATGATCGCGCGCCAAGCGGCGGCGGCGGCGGCGGCGGTGGCGATGGCGGCTGTTGTTGCTGTTCTCCCAAGGTCACAGGCCTCGCCGTTGGCGGGGGCATCATGGGCGGCGTGGCCGGCCTCGTCGTGGGTGGCGTGATCGGCGCCGGCATCGGCTATGTGGTCGCCCCCAGTGGAGCGCCCCCCGCGGCCCCGTCCGAGACCGACAAGCAAATTGCCATGGGCGTCGGGGCCCTGGTTGGTGGTTTGTCGGGCGTGGTGTTGGGCGGCGTCATCGGCGTCGGCGCTGGTGCTGCCCTCGGCGGCGTCCTCAGCGAATAACCCGCGTCATCGTCACGGCAGATGCCAGGGGCTGCGGACCTTGGCGTAGACGTCGACGGGCAACTGCACCAGCACCGGTCGCTGCGCTGCGTCCAGCCATTGAACCACCTCTTGCAGCTCACCGTGTGACATCGCGGTGCAGCCGGCAGTGCCGCTCGCCTTGTTGCGCCACACGTGCAGAAACACGCAGGAGCCGCGGCCGGCGACGACGCCGGCTGCATCCTCGGCATGGTTCTGGTCGACGACGACGAGAGTGTCGTAGAGCCAGTCCTTGCGGACCAGCTGCTCGGCGCTTTTCCAGGACGCCATGGCGGTGTTGGCTGGGACTATGTGGTTGTAGGCGGCGTGGGCGACGTCGTCGACGCAGACGTCGCCGGGTGTGAGCTGCGACGAGGGCAGTTTGCTTTTGGGTGCGGAGGCCTTGCCAAACGCCCGGGTCAGGCGAAACACGCCGGCAGGCGCGCGAGCGTCGCCCTCCATCTTGCGGGGTTCGTCGACGCCACCGCTGCCGTTGTGCAGCCCGATGCCCCAGCCGAGGCCGCCGCTGCCGACGACAATCATGATGGGCAGGCCCACCCGTTCCAGCTGGCCGGTGACGCGCGTGTAGCGCTGCAGGGTGCCGGTCTGACTGGTCCACGACGGCGTGGTCACCAGCAGGACCTGGCGGCTGCCATCGATGGTGGTGGCGACGTCGACCTCGGCGGTCGCGGGCTGGGCGCGGGTTGGGGCACCCGTGAATCCGAGGAGCGCGATGGTGGCGAGCCAGGTGAGGCGAAGATGGCGCATGCCGGAGGCTCGGTCACCGCACCCGCTCAGGCAAGCCCACACGAATACCGCCGCCATCTCCGGCTGGAGATGGCGGCGCCTTCGTTGAGCGCGGGTCGGGTCTCAGCGCGGGATGCAGCGGGCGCGGGCGTTGCGGAAGCCCGGCAGCGGCGTCGGCGTCGCCTCAAACAGCGGCACGCCCAGCTCGGAGATGATGCTTTCGACGTAGGCGTGCTGGTTCCACACGCTGCGGGCGTTGGCCCAGGGGGCGCCGGTGTTGGTGTAGGCGCGGACGCCGCCGACCGTCGACGGAAAGAAGGGCGAGTTCGACGCCACCAGCATCTCGGCCGTGCCGTCGTTGTTGACGTCGGCGATGGTTGAGTACTCGAAGATCGTCACCGACACGCGCTCGCCGTCGAAGGTCTCGGTACCCGGGCTCGACCAGGTCCGCAGGTGGCTCTCGTCGGAGTAGACGACCTCTTCGGTGCCGTTGCCTTCGAAGTCGAAGCCCGCCGGGCCCGAGGCGCCGGTGCCGTCAAAGATCTCCTTGCGGAAGATCTCGTTGAGGGTGCCGCCCTGCAGTTTGTAGCCCGTGATGATTTCGCGGTTGGAACTGAAGATCTCGAGGTCGTTGCCGCCGTCGTAGTTCAAGATGGCGAGGTTGGTGGGGATGATGTTGCAGGGGTCGTCTTCGCCCTCGGCGGGAGCCGACACGGCCTCACACTCGCGCCCCATGCCGGCCTGGGTCGGCGGCTGGAAGGCTTCGACGAGGTCGGCGCCGGTACGCCCGTTGAGCACGTGCAGCAGGCTGCCGCGGATGACGATCTCGTTTTGGCCGTCGCCGTTGAGGTCGGCGATGGCGGGGTGGCCGTCGCCGACGTCGGCGCGGTCCCACAGGATGGTGCCATCGCCACGATACACGCGGCTGCCGGCAATGAGTTCCAGGCCTGCGACGCCGTCGACGTCGGCGAGGACGCTGGTGGGGCCATGGCCGGTGGAGCCGATCTTGACGCCGTCACCGCGCCACAACAGTCGGCCGTTGTGGTCAAAGAGGTGGTCGCCCGAGGCGATCTCGGCGAAGCCGTCGCCGTCGACGTCACCGATGGCGGGGGCGCCGCCGTCTTCGATCTCGTCGGCGCGGCGGGTCCACTCGTCAGACACCCACTTGAAGGAGCCGTCGAAGTTGAACGCGATCAAGAAGCCGCGGGCAAACTTGCCGTTGATCTTCGGGCCGCCGGGGATGGTCTCGACGCCGGGCAGCAGGATGAAACGCTGGGCAATGACCTCGACGCGGCCGTCGCCGTCGACGTCGGCCATGGCCGGGGTTTCGGCCGATTGCACCGCGTGGTCGGGATTGGTCACCGTCCAGACCTCTTGACCCGTGGCGCCGTCGACGGCGCGCAGCTCTGACGGGATGGGATCGTTGATGCTCTCCTGGCTCGCCAGCGGCGACGGCGACCGGGCCCGATCAAACGAGATGAACACCACGCGGGGCATGTCGTCGCGGGTCACGACGCCATCGCCCGTGGTGTCCTCCAGACGGGAGACCAGCGGCGTCACCCACACCTCGTGGCTGGCGCGGGCGGTGACGGCGTTGGTGCCGTTCCAGTCCCATTGGGCGCGGGGCGCAAAGACCTGGGTGTTGGGGCATTGGGGGAGCTCGTCGTCGGCGCCACGGCCGCGGACGACGACGCCGATGGCTGCACCCTGGCAATCGTTGGCGCCCACCGTCAGCGTTTGCTGGGCGGCGCTGGTGTTGGCCGGCGTGAAGCGCACGCGGATGACGGCCTGGCCGCCGGCGGGCACCGACGACGGTGACGACACAAGCTGAAACGGCGCCGCGACGGCGGGCGTGATGGCGACCGGCGCGGTGCCAGGGTTGCTGCACACGACGCTGCGCACCAGATCTTCGCCCGTCAGCACGTCGCCGAAGTCGAGGGTCCGTGGCGAGCACACCAGGCCGTTGACGCAGGCGCCGGCGCTGTTGGCTCGCAGGTTGACGGTGCGGGTGTCGGCGTCGCTCATGACGCTGAGCGCACCAAACATGGCGGCGCCGTCGAGGTTGGTCCCATTCGCGGTTGGCGCGGCGCGCACGGTGACTACGGCCGAGGCACCGGGCAGCAGTGTCACGGGCAAGGCCGGGGCGTTTTGCACGCTGAAGTCGCGGTGGCTGCCCGAGCGAATGGTCACGCCGCGAACGACGAGGTCACTGCCGCCACAGTTGCGGATGCTGGCCTGCTGGTCGGCGTTTTGGCCCTGGGCCACGGTGCCGAAGTCGATGTCGCCGGGGACCACCTCGATGCAGGGAGCGACGCCGTTGCCGGAGGCGGGGACGTCGATGTTGACGGCGGAGGTGCCAAAGCCCTGCTCCTTATACGCGAAGCGATAGTTGCCCTGACGCAGCCCCGCCTGCTCGGCGCGGAAGGAGACGATGAAGGCGACGGTCTCGCCGACGGGGACGATCGAGCCAAACGGGAACAGGTTTTGAAAGATCGGTGGGAGTTGATCACCGAGGGCGGTGAATGGGGGTTCGATGATCGCGAACTCGGGGGCGCCCGCGGTGATGTCGGCCGACGTCACGATGCAGGTGTCGGTGCCCACGTTGCGCAGCAGTACTTCTTGCTCGGCGGAGCGGCGCAGGGTCTGAAAGCCGAAGTTGACGGCGGTGGGCTCGGCCTCGAGGAAGCAGGGGGTGACCTCGACAGACGTGCCCTCCAGCGGCACGTCGATGGTGCCGTTGACCGGGTCATTGGTGACCACGCGGAGGATGTCGGTCTGGCGCCCAGCGACGGTGCTGGGCGCGAAGGTGACCGTCAGCGAACCAGACTGCTGGGGGCCGAGGACGTCGTTGGCGGCGAGGTCCACCAGGGCCCGGCTGAAAGGGGCGCCGCCAACGATGTCGGCCGACGTGAACGTGCAGTCCAAGTCCCCGATGTTGCGCACGAATACATTTTGGGTCGAGGTGCGACCTTCACCGACACTGCCGAACTGGACCAGGTTGGGGATGACCTGGATGCGGCACGCAGGGGGCAGGCGGGCGATGCCGGTCAGCTCGATGCGGAAGGCGGCGTCGAGGTCGGTGTCGAGGTCGATGATGCCGGCGCTGGGCCCGCCGAAGCTGCCAGCGGCCTCGGGGTCGAAGGCGACGGTCAAGGGCAGGGCGGTGCCCACGCCGAGGGTTTGCGTCGTCACTGCCGTCACGAGTTCGAAGGGCTCGGGGAATTGGGCGTTGAGGGTGGCAGCCTGCAGCGTGAAGGGGCGGGTGCCGCAGGACGTCAGGGTGACGACCTCTTCGCGCCGCTCGCCGACGGTGAGGGTGCCGAAGTCGACCAGCCCGCGGTCGGCACACAGTTGGGGAGCGTCGCCCTGGCCGCTGATGCGGGCCTTGAGCACGGGGCTGTCGGGGTCGTTGGAGCGAACCTCGACGACGGCGCAAGCGGGCTGACCGCTGCTGGCGGTGAACTGCACCGTGACGTTGGCGCTCGCGCCGGCAGCGACGGCCACCGTGCGGGCCGTGCCCGCCGTTTGCGCCGGTTGCAGGATGACAAAGCCCGCCGACGGCGCCGGGCAGAGCACGGGGTCGCCGGCGATGACGACGTCGCTGACGTCGAGGCCGACGTTGCCGCGGTTCTCGATGGTGAACGTCGCCGTCGCCGCTTGACCAATCGGGGAGGCCGCCACGCCGATGACGAGGTTGTCCAGCGGCGGGGTGGTCTGGGCCTGGAAGATCAGCACGGCATCGGGCGCCGGGGCTTGGCCGAGGACTTCGTCACAGGTGCAACCGACGACGGTGTCGGTGCCCAGGGCCAACAGGATGGCGGGAGCAAGCAGGGCGCGGGACCGCATGGAAGCACCTCGGGACAGACCGTTGATTGACAAGTCGGTCTATAGCGGGCTCCGTCGAAAGGAGGAGGGGGCCAGGGCATTGCGGCATCGGTAATTCGACCGATACGGTTGACGCGATGTGTCACCTGCTGGAGTCCAACGAGGCCGCGCGCGGTCAGCGACCGGAATTACCGCCCACCGTGCGGCTGGTGGTTGGGGTGCTGTAGGGTCCGCCGTCTGCCGCCATCGCCAGTGAGCGGGGCGCGAACCGACGACCAGAGACTTTGCAGATCGAGGCGCACATGAAGGGCATCATCCTCGCCGGCGGATCCGGCACCCGGCTTCACCCAGTCACCCTCGCCATCAGCAAGCAGCTGATGCCCGTTTATGACAAGCCGATGATCTACTACCCGCTGGCCGTCCAGATGTTGGCCGGTGTGCGTGAAGTGCTCATCATCTCGACGCCCCACGACCTCCCGCTGTTCCGGCGTCTGTTGGGCAATGGCGGCGACCTTGGCCTGCGCCTTGAGTATGCAGAGCAGGCCCAGCCAAACGGGCTGGCCGAAGCCTTCATCATCGGGCGTGATTTCATCGGTGACGACGATGTTTGCCTGGTGTTGGGCGACAACATCTTCCATGGCGCAGGCCTGGCCAAGCTGCTGCAAAAAGAGGTGACGGCGCTCAGCGGTGCCACCGTCTTTGGCTATCGCGTGAAGGACCCCGAGCGCTACGGCGTGGGCGTTTTCGATGAGAACAAGAACCTGATCGCGATTGAAGAAAAACCGGCAAGCCCGAAGTCCAACCTCGCCATCACCGGCCTCTACATGTACGACAACGAGGTCGTCGATATCGCTGCTCGCTTGCAGCCGTCGCCGCGGGGTGAGCTCGAGATTACCGATCTCAACAACCACTACATCCGTCGCAATAAGGCCAAGCTGGTCGATCTTGGTCGCGGCATGGCCTGGCTTGATACCGGCACCCATGACTCCTTGATGGAGGCGTCGATGTTTGTGCAGGTGCTCGAAAACCGCACCGGCGTGCAGATCGCCTGCCTCGAAGAGATTGCCTGGCGTATGGGCTACATCGACGCCGACAAACTGACGGCCAATGCCAGCAAACTTGGAAAATCCAGCTACGGGGCCTACGTCAAAGCCCTCGCCGCTGAAGCCAAGCAGGACGAGGTCTGACGTGGACGTCACATCGCTCCCGCTGGCAGACCTCAAGCTCATCACGCCCAAGGTTTTCAACGACGATCGCGGCTTCTTTCTCGAACCCTGGAATGCGCCGCGCATGAAGGCCGCCGGGCTCGAGTTGGACTTCGTGCAAGACAACCACTCGCGCAGCAGCCGGGGCACCATTCGCGGCATGCACCTGCAACTCGCCAAGGGGGCCATCCCCGGTCAGGCCAAGTTGATCCGGTGCGCCCGCGGCCGAATCCTCGACGTAGTGGTCGACGTGCGGCCCTGGTCCAAGACGTTCAAGCAGCAGTTCGCCGTTGAACTGGACGACGTGCGCCACCAGCAGCTCTACATCCCGGTGGGCTTTGCCCACGGCTTCTGCGTGCTCTCCGACGTGGCGGACGTCTGCTACAAGGTCACGTCGCTGTATGACCCGACCACCGAGGTCGGC
>CAJBHN010000160.1 GCA_903952805.1 uncultured Myxococcales bacterium
CCCTCGCGATGACGAAGCCGGGTCAACGGTTGCGCGAGGGTGGGTCGCCGTTTCACAGCAAGCGTGGCTGGGGGCTGCAGCGAGGGGCACGAACACGGCGGACCGATGGTCCGCCTTTGTTCGTCGCCAGTGACGGTGTTCATTTCGCGCCGCTGCCGGGAGCATCCAGGTCGAATCCCTCGCGATGACGAAGCCGGGTCAACGGTTGCGCGAGGGTGGGTCGCCGTTTCACAGCAAGCGTGGCTGAGGGCTGCAGCGAGGGGCACGAACAAGGCGGACCGATGGTCCGCCCTGTTCATCGTCGACGCTGCCGAGCGCGTCGGCGCTGGTGACGGGGTTCAATGCCGGGCGCTGACGCCGACGAACGTTTCGAGTCGCGGGTCCGTCGTCAGCACCGGCAGGCGCAGGCCGGCGTCGAGCTGGATCGAGTCGCCGATCAGCCAGGTCAGGCCGCTGCTGGCCAGCACCTCGCCCTCGCGCGTGATGGGGCGGCCTCTGGCGGCGACTTCAAGGTAGCCCGCGAGGTCGCCGACGATGGCGTGCGACACGGTGGCGGTGAGGATGCCCTCGGCGTCGTAGGCGTCGTCGCCGACCGGCACGCAGTTGATGACCGCCATGGTGCCGAGGCCGAAGTCGCCTGGCAGTGCGATGCCCACCGGGACGATCAGGCCAGCACCGGGGCGCAGGTCGCCGCCGCCGACAAAGAACCACGGCATCACGCCGACGGCGACGTCGCCGCCATCGTTGCCCAACAGGTTCCACTTCAGGCGCATGCCGAGGTCGCCGGCGAAAGACGTCGCCTTTCCCTGCGCGTCCCAGCCGATGCCCAGTGCCGGCACCAGCAGTTGGAGGTCGACTGCATTGGTAAGTCCGATCTTCACATTGGTCGGCATGAGGTCGAGCGCGACCGTGGCATCGCCTCCTTGTTCACGCCAGGTCGCCACGACGACGTCAGACTCGATTTGGATGTGGCCGGCGTCGACGGTGATCGGGCTCTCGGTCAGGTCGGGCCGATCGGTGACCAGCGGTCGCCGCCGCTCCATCGTCGTTGGCGACAGCAGCGACAGGGTATTGGTCGCTGGCTCCGTCGTCGTTGTCGTCGTCGTCGCTGGCGCCGTCGTCGCTGGCGCCGTCGTCGCTGGCGCCGTCGTCGCTGGCGCCGTCGTTTCTGGCGCCGTCGTTTTTGGCGTCGTCGTCGTCGGTGGGTCGGTGCCGGTCGGCAGAGCAGGCGCTTCCGTCGTACTGGTCGCGGGCGACGGTGCAGCAGTTCCGCCATCAGCGGCGAGCAGGGCGAGGGCGAGCATGGGCAAGTTCAACATGCCGAACCCTTGCATGTGGCCGGGTCATCTTGCCAATCGTGACCGACCGCGATGGCTGGCCGTACCCTTGGCTACAAAAGACCACGCCCCCCTCGCTGTCCTTCGAGGGGGGCGTGGCGCCCCGTCGCCGGAGACGGTGACGACGGAGCGATGGTCGACGAACCGGCCGGGCCGGATCATGCGGTGGGGTCTGCCTCGACGTCAGTCGAAGGCGTGCGGCAGCTCAGGCTTCGGCGTTCTTGGACGCGCGGGCCTTGGGAGCGTCACCCTTGGCATCCTTGGCGTCCTTGCTGGGGGCCGGCGGGGTGCTGGCGGCGTCGCGCAGGGCGTAGGCCGCCGTGGTGGCGAGGGCTGCGGGCGTGGGCGTGTTGAGCACCGTCTCGAGGGCCGCGGCGTGGCGGGCGCGAATCTCGGCTTCGATCTTCAGGGCCGCGTCGGGGTTGTCCTTCAGATAGTTGCGGGCGTTGTCACGACCCTGGCCGATGCGGGTGCCGCTGTAGGAGTACCAGGCGCCGCTCTTCTCGACGATGTTGAGCTCCGAAGCCAAATCGATGAGTTCGCCGAGCTTGTTGATGCCCTCGCCGTACATGATGTCGAACTCGACCTCGCGGAACGGAGCCGCCAGCTTGTTCTTCACCACCTTGACGCGGGTGCGGTTGCCGATGACGTCTTCGCCGGCCTTGATGGCGCCGATGCGGCGGATGTCCAGGCGCATCGAGGCATAGAACTTCAGCGCGTTGCCGCCCGTCGTCGTCTCGGGGCTGCCGAACATGACGCCGATCTTCATGCGGATCTGGTTGATGAAGATGACGCAGGTGCCCGAACGGGCGATGGAGCCCGTCAACTTGCGCAGGGCCTGGCTCATCAGGCGAGCGTGCAGGCCGGGGAGCTGGTCGCCCATTTCGCCGTCGATTTCGGCCTTGGGCACCAGGGCTGCGACGGAGTCGACCACGAGGATGTCGATGGCGCCCGAGCGCACCAGCATCTCGGCGATTTCCAGGGCCTGCTCGCCGGTGTCTGGCTGGGAGATGAGGAGGTCGTCGGTGCGGACGCCGAGGCGGCGGGCGTAGTTGACGTCGAGAGCGTGCTCGGCGTCGATGAAGGCCGCGATGCCGCCGCGCTTCTGCGCCTCGGCGATGGCGTGCAGCGTGAGGGTCGTTTTGCCCGAGGACTCAGGCCCGTAGATTTCGATGACGCGACCGCGGGGCAGACCACCAATGCCCAGCGCGAGGTCGAGGCTGATGGAGCCCGTGGGGATGCTCTCGACGCCTTCAGCCAGGCTCTCGCCGCTGCCGAGGCGCATCAAGCTGCCCTTGCCGAACTGCTTCTCGATGTTGGCGATGGCGGCCTCGAGGACCTTCTCCTTGTCCTTGCGGGTCATCTCGGTGGCGCGGTCGTTGGGGCTCGACATGGGGGTCTCCTGTGTGGTCCGGGTCAGCGACGCTAGCCTGCGCTGAACACCTGTTCAAGGTCTGATGTTTCTTCGGCTGGCGCCCAAGAAAGTATGCGAAATCACTGCTTCACCTGATCCACCGTTCAGTCCCCGCTTTTTGTGCAGGGATGACACCGGCGCCGCGTTGCAGCGCGGTGAGCCGGCCTGGATCTCCCCCCGGATCTGCCCGAAGGGTGCGATAAAAACGTACATATACGTACCAAATCAGGGCAGCAGCCGGGTGCCGTGGGCGTCGGCCCGTTCAGTGCCGCTGGCGAGGGCGGCGAAGGCCGATGGGTCCATGGCGCTGGCGATGGCGACGCAGCCCACGCCGTGGGACAGCAGGGTCAGGGCTTCTTGCACCTTGGGAATCATGCCGTCGGCGATGACGCCTTCGCTGATGAGTCCCCGGGCCTCGGCCACTGTCAGCCGGGCCAGGCGGGTGCCTGGATCATGGCGGTCGCGAAACACGCCGCCCACGCCCGTCACCAACACCACGAGGGCCGCGGGCAGGGCCTTGGCGACGGCGGCGGCGGCGCTGTCGCCATTGACGTTCAAGACCCGCCCCGCCGCAGCATCGATGCCCAACGTGGCCACCACGGGCACGTAGCCGGCGTCGCACAACGCCATCAGGCCGGCGGTGTCGACGGTGTCGACGTCGCCGACTTCGCCGTAATCAACGACGCCGTGGCCGGCGACCTCCAGCGGTTCGCGTTTGTGGCAGGCAATCATCGCCCCTGATGCGCCGTGGCAGCCAAAGGCTCGCACGCCCGCCTGCACCAGCGCCGCACACAGCGTCACGTTGACGTTGCCGGCCAGGCTGGCCGTGACGGCGAAGATGTCGTCGGCCGACGTCACCCGCTGGCCGGCCACCTTGGTGACTTTTTGTCCCAGCTTTTCCTGCAGGTCGCTCACCTGGGGCCCGCCGCCGTGGACGACGACGACACGGTGCCCGCCAGCCACCAGTCCCCGCAGGTTGTGCGCCAGACCAGCCAGGTGGGCCGCGTCGGCCACGACCTCGCCGCCCACCTTGATCAGGGCACACGGCGCCGCAGGCGACGAAAAAGGCGCACACGACGATGCAGAGGGTTCAGCAGGCATGCCTGACCGTGTGGAGCCCTTCTCCGGCGGTCAACGGGTGCCGCCGCTGGGCGCCTACCAGGTCAGGGGCAGCTTCTTGTTGTCGCCGTCGACGAGGACGACGGCCACGGTCTTCTTCTGCCCCGTGGTGGTGCTCTCCAGCATCAGCGCGTGCTTGCCCGCAGGGACCTTGGACATCACCAGCGGGGTGGTCCCCACGAGCTCGCCATCGAGGAAAACCTTGGCTGCGGGGACGATGTTGACCGTCAGTCGAGCGACGCCTCCGGCAGCGGGCCGTGTCGACTCATTGGGCTTGCCCGACGGGGACGTTGGGCGGTCGACCTTGTCGAGCTTGACCACGATGGTGCGTTCGTCGCCGTCTTGGAGACCCTCGATGACGACCTCGCGGGTCACGTGTCCTCGCAGACTCACGGTCAGGCGATGGGTCACGCCACCTTCCAGCTTGCCCTCGAGGCGCGAGGGCGTGATGCCAAACGACGAGCCCCCGGCGGTCACCGAGGCCCCGGCGGGCTCACTGTCGATGACCACGACGGGTTTGGCCAACTCGATGGGCACCGTGGCCCGTCGACCCCGCTCGTCGATGACCTCAATGGTGTGGGGGCCCGCAGTCAGGTGCAGCACCGTGGGGGTGCGATCGATCCAGGGCGCACCGTCGACAATGACCTTGGCGTTGACCGGGTCGGCCAGCGTGATCTCGAGGGCATCATCTTTCCGCCGTGCCGTCGCCGGCTTTGGCATCAGCGGAGGCTCCGCCGCCGCCGCCGCCGCCGCCGCCGCC
>CAJBHN010000161.1 GCA_903952805.1 uncultured Myxococcales bacterium
CCGTCCGCGGCGATGATGTCAGCGTCGACATCGCCGACCGCATCCCCAATGCCATCCCTGCCGATGCGGTGCTGGTGCGCTTGGTCAACCTGCTGGAGCGGGCCATTGCCCCGGCGTTGGAACTGGAGTCGAGCGGCAGCACCGAAGGCGGCGTGCTCACGCTGAAGCTGGCGGATCCCCTCGCCATCGGCCTCGCCCAGGCCCGCGCCGATACGGCGACGACGGGCTGGTATGTGCGCCCCGGTGTGAACGGCACTTGGAGCATCGGCAACACTGAGCAGCTCTTTATCTTTCTGGGGGGCCGGCTGAACTACTCCAATCCCCACTGGCGCCTCTCGACGGACCTCTTTGGCGGCTACACCCGCATCAGCGACCTCGATGTCGGCAGCACCCCATTTGAAGCGACGTTTCTTGGCCACGACAGTCAGGTGGTGCACAGCCTGGGGGCTGGCTTTTCCCTGCGGACAGCCCTCCTGCAGGCCCACGACTCCGCCGACAATCAGGTGCTCACCAACCGGGGCTTTGTCGGCGTGGAATGGATTCGCTCCCCGTTTCTGCAGAGTGACAGCAGCAACTTCGGTGTGCGCTACCAGCTCGGCGGCGAGCACGTGAACTTGATCACCAAAAACGCCCGGGGCCGGCTGGCCGAAGACTTCCTGCTGCACGACGCCAGCGCATTTGTGTCGTGGCATTTCGATCGGGTGGACCTCGAACTGTCGGGCGCGTTTCGTTCGATTCTTGACGACCTGACCTATTCGACGGTCTCAGGCACGGGCAACGTGGTCTTTCGATTGACCGACGAGCTGAACATCAATCTCTTTGGCAGCGCCGCCTACCGCAACCAGCTCATCAACGCCCCCGCCGAAAAGAGCGACGACACCCTCGAGCAGATCTTCGGCGGCAACTTCGGCGCCCTGGCCACCGTCGCCTCGGTGGGCATCACCTGGACCTTCGGCAACGCCCTCATCGACCGCCAGGATCGCCGCTGGCAGTGAGCTTCGTCCGCCGACGTGGTTGCGCGGGGGCGGTCGGTTCTGAAGGTTGAGAGGGAATGCCCGCCGGCGCCCCTGCCAACGACCCCGAAGATGCCCCCGCAAGAGGGCGCACCGGCTTCGTCGGGCAAGACGATGATGACAGCCGCACGATCACGCTTCGGGTACCGCGCCTGGGCCCCGGTCTGCTGCTCGCGCTTATCGCCCATGGGCGGATCGGAAAAATAGGGCCACTTTTGGGACCGGGGCCAGCGGAGCGGCCGGCCCATCCTTCACCGTCGACGTCATCGGCTGCCTGCGCAACGTCCGCGAAGACTGCGAAGACCCCACCACCTTCGTTGGCCGGGGCTGCGCCGGGCCCTTCTCGCGCGATCGCGACACGACGCTGGACATCAGCGTCGAGCTCTTGCCCACCGCCGAGGGCAACGCTCGGTGTCCCATCACGCCCTGATCAGACTCAAGCGCCCCGCTCAAAACGTGATGTTGAGCCTGATGGGCTCTTGCACCGTCAACAACGGCAGCGCCGCCGGCAGTGGCGTGGCCCACATGGCGTCGACGTCGATGGAGCAGGCGCCGCCAACCTGCACGGTGGCAAACATGGGCACCGCGTTGTCGAAGGTTGGCCGCAGATCGGCGCTTTCGTCGAAGACGACGTCGTCGATGAGCAGGCGCACCGTGGCGCCGTCGGCCTGCACGGTGAAGCGGTGCAGTGCCGTGGGCACCTCAGAAAACACCCGCGGCGGTGACAGCTCGGTGGCCACCGCGGCATCAGCGGTGGCGTAGACCTCGCCGACGGTGCCGAGGTCGGGTCCGAGGAAGAAGCCCGCCGACGGAGGGTTGAAGCCGACGGCGTCGTTGCCCGTCAGCCCGACAAAGACCTCTTCGCAGCTCAGGCCGTTGACGCGGGCCCGGAAGGTCAGCTCGATGGGGAGGGTCAACGCCTGCCGCCAAATGACGGTGACGTTGTCGCCGATGGTGACCTGGCCATCGCCGGGCACCGGTGCTGCGGCCCCCGGCGCGGCGATGAAGTAGCGGTCGGTGCTGGTGTCGTCGACGGGGAAGTCGTCGAGGTCGTCAAACAGCAGGAAGGTGGTGGCGGGCTCTTCCAGCACCGTCGGCGTGCCGGCTTCGGTCCCCTGCTCAAGCCACACCAGCGCCTCACGTCGACCAGCGCCGATGGCCGCGGGCAGCGGGGCCCACACCGTGAAGCGGTCGGCAAAGAGGTCGCGGTAGACGCCCGCGACGCGCCACTGGCCGGTGGCCTCGTCAAACGACGTAAAGCGGGCGTCGGCCTTGACGTCGTCCAGCGCGATGGTCGCGCTTTCACCGCCGATCCGGATCGGGATGGCGGTGCCGGCGGCGAGTTCGGCGTCGTCGACGTTTTCGACGACAATGAGCCGCCGCTCGGTGAAGCTCGTGTCGTGCCACGGCGGCGGTGCACACAGACCCACCTCGACCGCGCAGGCGCGACCGGCATCGCAGTCGTCGTCGTTGATGCAGGCGGTGTAGCCATCGTCGTCGACGGCGGGCAGGAACAGACAGGCCCCGCTCTCGAACCCGGCCACACCCAGCGTGATCACGGCGAGGCGCGCTGCCAACGACGACCTCGGCCTGGCCCAACGCAGCGCGTTCATGGCGTGCTCCCAGTGATGTCAGCGGTGTCAGCGGTGGCTGCAGTGACGTCGTCGACGCCGAGCCACCACCACAGGGCTCCAGCGCCAGCCACGACGGCGCCAGTGGCGTACAAAATGGTCGAGGTCACAGCGAGGGTGCGGCCGCGGGCCACGAGCTCTTCATCGCGGGGAAAGACCAGCTGCTGGGCCTCGGCGCGCTGCTCGACCTCGAGGCTGTCCAGCAGGCTGAGGACGCCGCAGACGACGCCCGCGACGGCGATGGCCGAGCCGGCGGCGACGCCGACGATGGCGGTGACCGGTGGGCCGGCGACGGCGCTGTCGTCGCCGAGGGTGGCCGTGCTTGCTTTGGGCAGCAGCGTCACCTTGACCGGCGTGGTGACCCGGTGGGTGATGACGACGTCACGGGTAAAGGCGTCGTAGAGTGCGCCATTGCGGCCCTCGGGGCGGCTGACCTCGACCGGGTGGGTGCCCTCGCGCAGGCGCTCGGCGACGAAGAAGCCGTCAGATCCGATGGTGCCGCGGCGTTGGCCGTCGACGGTGACGGTGTCGCCGGCTTCGCCCTCGATGGTCAGGCTGCCCCGCAGCGTGTTGGGCGCGGTCACCGTGCGCGCGAGTCGGTCGAAGGCCGCGGCGTCCTGGGCGTCGTTGCCGACGATCAGCACGCTGCCGTGTGGGTCCCGGCCGTCCAGCAGCGTGACCAGCAGCCCACCGTCGCCGCGCTCGACCCGCCCAAACAGCACGACGTCGGCGCCGCGCACCTTGGCGAGGTCGGCGTAGCAGGCCGGATCCCTGGCACAGCGGCGCAGGACCTTGTCGTCGTCCCGGGTGGGGGGCAGCAGCTTGATGGCGCCTTCATCGGCCACGACGGAGACGGCGCCACGCAGGCGAGCCGTCAGGCCGGCGGCTTGCTTGCTGGTGATGGTGTCGCCAGCCGCCAGCGGCAGTACCGTGACGGCCTTGATGGGGCCGTCGTCGTCGGTGGCGACCTCAGCGGTGTCGGGACCAGCACTGGTCGCGGCGATGGCCGCCGGGCCAGGGGCGGCGGTCGCCAGCAGCGCCGTCAGCAGCAGGGCCCCCGTCATGGCG
>CAJBHN010000162.1 GCA_903952805.1 uncultured Myxococcales bacterium
AGATGGCGATGTCGCGGCAGTCGACAAAGGCGATCTTGGCATCCCCCGTGGGCAGGTGGAATTGGCCATCGCCCTCGCGAAAGAGGGCGGGGCTCAGGCCGAGGAAGTGCTGCGCAAAGATGGTGGGGCGAATCATCGTGGCCGGGACGCCGCTGGCCCGCACGGCCTCTTCGCCCGCGAAGTGCAGGCTGGGGATGCGTCCGGCGGGCGGGTCGCCGCCAGGGGCGCGGGCGCCGGTGACGGAGACCTTGACGAGGTGCTTGACGCCGGCCTTGGCGGCGGCGGTGGCCATCGTCGTGTGCCACGCCGTCATGTCGGTAAACGACGAGGCAATGAGGAGCCCGGACTCGCAGCCCTCCAGGGCCCGCGCGAGGGCGTCGGTGTCGTCGACAGGCATCTGCACGGGTTCGACGCGGCCGGGGCCGAAGGCCTTTCGCAGGCGAGCGTCAGCGCCATCGGGATCCCGGGTGCCGACCCGAACGGTGAAGCCGCGGGCGGCCATCTCGTGAACGAATGAAGTACCGATGCGGCCGGTGCCGCCGGTGACGAAGCAAGTGGGAGGGCTCATGGCCCGGGTATAGCCCGAGATGCGGGTCGTCGTGTGGCGGCTCAGCAAGAAGAGCACGCTGGTCGAATAGACACCGCCTCGTCACCTCATGTTGCGGCATTGGCGACGACAGCTCCGCCGGCTTCGTCGACCGTGGGGTCATCGCCAGCGGCGGTCTGAACGCCCTGCGCAACCGATGTCCTGGTCTATCCTCGCGGTACAGGTCCGATGAAGGTCGTTGAGCCGCTCCAGGATGTGCGTGCCCAAACTCCAACCCTGAGCCTCAGGCCTTCAGCGGCCGCGCTCAGGCCGGCCTTCGCAACGTCGAGGTGGTCCTGGCGTGACGCGCCGGGCTTCATGATCTCGGTGCGCGCCGCATGGCTGTCATAGCCCGAGGTGTCGCCGACGGCGGCGAGAAACTCGAGGACGTTCGTGTCGTCGACCTGCTTCATTGTCGAGACGACGACGCGGTCGGCGATGGACTTGAGCTTGGGCGGCGAAGGCTCACGAAGCTGGCCAGCAAACCCCGGCATTGGCGCGTTGTCGGCCTCAGGCGACCGAGACCGGCCGGCTGCGCGGGCGCGTGACGGCGTCGACCACGAGAACGCAGGCAATCACCGGTGCGCCCAATACCAGGGCGGGGATCACCGGCCACCACACGCGGCGGGGCACGACACGGCGCCACCCGACGGCGTCGACGTCGAAGAACGGACCGTAGCGAAAGACCGGAACGAGGTTGACCGTCATCATGGCCATCAGTGTGCCGAACATAATGAGGGGTCTGCAAACCCTCATTAGATGTGTCTCAGGCCTGAAATTCCTTAGCTTTGTCATTTCGCATGAGCGTGCGCCGGTGCGCCAGAGCCTCGGCCTGATGCTCGCGCCGGTGTTGGCGGCCTCCGCAGCGGCCGTCGTCGACGAGTTTGCGGCGGGCTTGTTCGTCTTCGCCGCGACCCTGTGGATCAGCGAGGTCGGCGCCGTTGGTGGTCGGCCATGCGCCATGGTTCGGAGCCTGCAAGACGCCCCATCGTGTTCTTGTTCGTCGGCAGCTTCTTCTTCGCCGAAGCCATACACCTGCCCGAGCCACCGCGAGGACAAAGGATTGGCAGCGGAGCCGCGCCGAGGCGTGCGCGCCGTTGCTGCTTGGCTCTCCATCGTGTTCCGAATCAGGCTCGGCTGCGACATCAACAATTGCAGAAGGCCTCGACGCCAACGCAGCCGAGGCCTTCGTACACGGCTGTTTGTGCCCAGACTCCATCCGTGAGCCTCGTGCTCGACGCCGACACAAGAGCCGCCGCTGTCGACGCGTTTTTCCGCTCAGCCTCGAGGAGGACGGGAACGCAGGTCATCACGGTGGCCCAGCCCTGCTTCAGGCGGACCGATTCGATGACGAGTGGCGTGACGGGCACGTCCCTCATGCCGTTCTGCGTCGACGTCGGTGCAGCCTCCAGCTTCTTCACGACGTCGAGGCCTCAGTGCTGGATGGTCGGGTTCGGCGCGCCGGGCGGCAAGAACATCGGGTCGCGGCCTGCGCGGAACCAGATGCGCGGCTCCGTCGTCGACGGCATTGTGTGGTGCAGTTGGCCGCCGACGGTGCGCGTGTCGAAGCCCGGCAGCTGCCGCCAGAAGGCTTCGTCGGCGCGGCTCAAGCCCCGCTCCGAAAATACATGGTCCGACACGGCGCGGTCGGGCACGGCGTAGTCGATGTCGCTGCGCGTGCCGGGACCTTTGCCAAAGGGCAGCTGCGTGTCGGCGTTGCGTCGTGCGCCGCGGGCGGCCGAGCCGATGACGACGATGTCGACGGGGAGCTCACCCGGTGCGGCGCCCACGCTCTGCAGCACGTGGTCTATGCGGCGCTGCGCCTCCTCGACGATATTTTGGACCTCGCGCACTTCATGCGGCCGCAGGTCGCCGAGGGCAGCACCGGCGCGTCCGGCGGAAGCCTCGACACGGGCGACGTCGTCGGCGCGGGCGGCAGCGGCGCGGACGCCGACGCGGGCGACTTCCTCGGCGGCGTGTCCAGCGACGGCGGCGCGGCGGGCGTGTCCGCCGGGGCCGATGCTGCCGATGACGCCACCGACAATGGCGCGGGCGGGGTCTTCGCGCACGGCGTCGACGACGGCGGAGCCAATGGCGCGGGCGGTGCCGACGGGGGCAGCGCCGAGGGTTGCGACGCCGCGGACGGTTTCGATCGGATGCAAAAAGGGAGCAGCGAGACTATCGACGCCGTCGATGACGCCACCGAGCACGCCGCCGACCTCGGGCAGCACGCTGCGCGCGAGGCCAGCGCCCTGCAAAGAGGCCCCGATGCCGGTGCCGTCGCGTTGGTCGAGGTCGCGGGCGACATCGAGCAGCTGGTTCACACGCTCAGGACGCGGGCGGGCGAGGTCGGCGAGCTGCTCGCGCGAGATGGACGGGTGTTCGCCGCGGAGGGCGCGCTCGACGGTGGAGCGATCATTGAGGATGCCGCCGGCCGCCTGTTGGCGCACGAGCGGAAAGGCGTTGCCTTCGGCGACGCGGCGCACCGTCTCGACGGTGCGGTCACGGGGGGCGGCGTCGGGCGCCGACAGCAGGCGTGCGTTGAGCGCATCGACGCCGCGGGTGGAGAGGGCAGGGGTGAGTCCGTCGACGACAGCGCGGGCGCGAGCATCGCCGTTGGCAGCAGCGACGGCGATGTCGTCGAGGGGACGCTGCAGTGCGCGCCGCGTCTCGGGGTCGACCTGCGGCAAGACGTCTGCGACGGCGCGGGCGTGGGCGGCAGCTGCAGCAGGATCGCGGGCGAAGCCAGTGCGCCCCGTGCGCTCGAGTTCATCGACGCGCGCCAGCAACGCCGGCGAAGGCTCCGTCGTGGGAGCCGCCGGCGTCGTCGATGGAGTCGCTGGAGTCGCAGGCTCACGCCGACTGAGGCCACGGGCGGCGCGTGGGCTGGCATCGGTCGTCGTCACCGGGTTCAGCAGGGCCGCGCGCCGTCGCTCTTCTTCACCCGCGCTCTGCTGGCGCGCTCCTGCCTGCGCAGCGGCCGACGCTGGCGTGCGCTCCGCCGGCTCTGTCGACGAATCCGGCGCAGGCGTTGTGGTCGACGGAGCCGCATCGACGGCGTCAACGTTGACGTCGAAGCTTCGGCGCAGGTCTTCGGCGCGGCGGAGGGAGGCAGAGGGATCGGCGTCGATGGTCGTCATGGAAGGCTCCAAACGGACCAACCCGACGCCAAGTCAGGGAGGATCCGACGAACAAGAAAAGGATCAGATTAGGGCCACTTTTCCAGTCGTTGCCACCTGAACATCTGACTCCCCCACCCGAACAGGTGGAGCGCGCGCGGGCCCAAATCCCCTCTTCTGTCCGAGCTTCTCTCCCCGCGGAAAGCGCGTCCGCAGTGATGTGAAGCGCCCCGTGGCGAGGAGGATGGTGTCCCCTCGGCCACGGTGACGTTCCTTGCTCCACCGCTGGCGAGCCCAGCCGCGACGGCATCTACGAGGTGAATGTCGCCCCTCGTGACGTTGATGCTTGAGACCGCTTGGTTCTGACCCTCTTGGACCGCAGCGAACCTCTCCTGGCTCTTGTTTGACCATGCAGCGCGGCTGCAGATCGACGTCGCCGCGCACGCGGCTCGGGCGGCCGCGATCCGGACCGCGACCATGGCGCCTGGAGTTCTCCGTCGCCGGCCACGGCCTCTGCCGACGCCTGTCGCATCGGATTCGGGCGCACACAGAAAAAAAACGAGCCTGACGCTGGGTCAGGCTCGTTTTCTTTCCGCCGTGATCGAAGACCACGTTGCGGCTGGGCTCAGGGCGCGAGCGCAAGCACGCCGTCGAGCACGTGGATCACGCCGTTGTTCGTGGTGATGTCGAAAGCAGAGATGTTGACGGTGTTGACCGTCACACCGGTGGCACTGACGTCGAAGGTGAGGTCGTTGTCAGGCAGCAGCGATTCCAACACCGCGCCGTCGGTCACCTGGCTCGCCAACACCTCACTGCCCAGCGCGTGGAACAGCAGGATGTTGGTGAGCGGCCCCTGGTTTTCTGGCAGCAACAGCTGGTCGAGCGCGACCGGAAATGCTTCGAAGGCGGCGTTCGTCGGCGCAAACAGGGTCAACGGTCCAGTCCCGCCCAAAGCGGTGCCAACCGCCGCATCGGCAGCACCAACGGTCGCCAGCAGCGTCGAGAAGCGCGGCGATGCTGCCACCGCGTCGGCGATGCTGCCGGGGAACTCACCGGGCACCAGCACCGCGTCGATGACGTGGATGATGCCGTTGCTGGCAGCGATGTCGGTGGTCGTCACCTGCACGCGACCATCGAGGACGACCGTCGAGCCGGCGACCTGGATGTCGAGCACGCCGTTGAGCGTGGTGGCGTTGTCGAGGGTGACGACGGTGGCCGCATTCACGGCGCCAGAGACGACGTGGTAGCGCAGCACATCGGCCAACGCGCCGGTGGGGTCGGCCAACAGGCTGTCCACGACGCCGGCCGGGAGCAGGTCGAAGGCCGCATCGGTCGGCGCAAACACCGTGAAGGGCCCAACGCCACTGAGGTCGTCGGCGAGTTCAGCGGCAATCACCGCGGCCTCCAGCGTGTCGAAGTCGGCGCTGCCAACAACGATGTCGACAATGTTTGGCTCTTCGCCTTCGCCTTCGCCTTCTCCTTCGCCTTCGCCTTCTCCT
>CAJBHN010000163.1 GCA_903952805.1 uncultured Myxococcales bacterium
CAAGGGCGGCATGGGCAAGGCCGCCATGGTGGGCCTGTTGTCACTCGGCCTCATGCAGATCATCGGCCTGGTCGCCCAGTACCTTGGTCCCCTCGGCGACACGCTGGCGCTCATGGGCGGCGTCGCGGCTTGGTTTCAAGTCGTCAAGGTCATTCACGGCACCGACATCGCCCGCACCGTCGTCTTCATGTTTTGGCAGCTTTTCTTTCAGTTCCTCATCGCGTCGCTGCTCAGCCTGTTTCTTGGCATGAGCCACGTGGTGGGGTGGTGGATCGGCTGACCGTCACACGCTGGTGCGGACTTCACATGAGAGCGCGGCCATGGGGCCGCGTTTTTTTGTGCCAGACGCGCTGCGCTGTCGACGAGGTCGATGGTGATGTCGTAGCGTGAAAGTCCATGTCGAAGTCACCATTTACGCTCGTCCCCCTTCCCCTCCTGCAGCTGGTCGGCGCCGATGAAGAGGTTTTTGCCCCTGAGCGCGCCGTCTACACCAACCGTGACCTCGATCTCTCGGGCATCAAGGTCGTGGGCTTCGACATGGACTACACGCTGGCCATCTACAAGAAGGCCCCGATGGAGCAGCTGCAATATGACCTGACGGTCGAGCGGCTGATCACAAACCTCGGCTACCCCGAGGCCATCCGCGAACTGAAATACGACCCCAGCACCGTCATCCGCGGCCTCGTCGTCGACAAACGCACCGGCAACACCCTCAAGATGGACACCCACGGTCGGGTGGCGCGCGCCTGGCACGGGCAGCGTCGATTGAGTGTCGACGAGATAAAGGCGCTCTACGCCCACGCCCGTCTGCGGCTGGGGAGCGAAAGCCTCGCCTCCGCCGACACGCTCTTTTCGATGCCCGAAGTGGCGCTGTACGCGAACCTGGTGGCCTTCTTCGACGCCCGCATCGAGGCCGGCGACAGTGCGGCTCCGCTGAGCATCCCGGCCGATGCGCCGACGGATAGACTGCTGGGCCGCATCAACACCTGGAAGCTCTTTGACGACGTGCGGGAAGGCATTGATGCCATCCATCGCGACGGGTCCCTGAAGTCGGTCATCATTGCCGACTTGCCCACTTACTTCGACCGCGACGACGAGTTGCCTCTGACGCTGCATAAGTTGCGCTCGGCGGGCAAACGGCTTTTCCTGCTGACCAATTCGTTCTGGATGTACACCGACGCCGTCATGAGCTTTCTGCTGGACGGGAGACTCAAGGAGTACGGCACCTGGCGCTCGTATTTCGACATCGTCATCTGTGGCGGCAAGAAGCCCGCGTTCTTCACCGAGCGACGCCCCTTCTTGGAGGTGCTCGCCCAAAAGGGCATCGAGCAGACCGTTGGCGAGGTCGATGCCGAGCGCTTCGACCGCGCCCGCGTCTACCAGGGCGGCAACATCTCCGACTTTGAACGGATGGCCTCGGCCAAGGGCGAAGAAATCCTCTACGTCGGCGACCACATCTTCGGCGACATTGTGCGGAGTCGGCGCGACAGCCGCTGGCGTACATGCCTGGTGGTGGAAGAACTGGAGCACGAAGTCGGCGGCACCCTGGCCAACAGCGAACGCATCGAGGCCATCGACGACCTCGATGGCCGCCGCCACGCTCTCGACGACGACATCGCCCTGCACCGTGCTCTGCTTGACCGGTTGGAGGTCGCGGTGTCCGACAAGGCGGCGGGCGTCGTCGACGACGCCCAGCGGATCGAATTGGAGGACGCGGCCAAGCGCCTGCGGAAGGAGATTGACGTCGCCAAGCGCAGCCTGCGTAGCCTCGACCGCGAAGCCCAGGAGCACCAGGACGAGCTCGACAAGAGCTTCAACCTGTCGTGGGGCCGCCTGTTCAAGGCCAGCAACGAGCTGAGTCGTTTTGGGGCCCAAGTTGAACTCTACGCCTGCTGCTACACCTCCAAGGTCTCGAATTTTCGTCACTATTCGCCCATGCATTATTTCAGGGCTCCCCGGGAAAGCATGAGCCACGACGCCTCGCTGACGTCGTCGAGCCGCAAGAAGGCTGCGCGCAGCCGTACGGCCGCGGGCTGAACAATGACCATCGTCTGCGTTGTCGACGGCACCTTCGAACTGTTCCGCTGCTTCTTTGGCGCACCGCCTCGGCAGCGCCCCGATGGCGTCGAGGTCGGCGCCACCCGAGCGCTGGTGTCGACGTTGCTGTCGCTGTTGCGCGAAAGCGACGTCACCCACGTCGGCGTCGCCTTCGACACCGTGATCGAGTCGTTCCGAAACACGCTGTTTGCCGGCTACAAAACCGGCGACGGCATCGATCCGAACCTCCACGCCCAGTTTCCCCTCGTGGAGCAGGCCACTCGCGCCCTTGGCCTCGTGACCTGGTCGATGATCGACTTCGAGTGCGACGACGCGCTGGCCACCATGGCGGTGCGGGCCGCCGCCGATGAACGGGTGCGTCAGGTTCGGATCTGCTCGCCTGACAAGGACCTCACCCAGGTGGTCCAGGGCTCGCGCATCGTCTGCGTCGATCGGATTCGCAAGACCACTCTCGACGAAGACGGCGTGCGGGCGAAATTCGGCGTCCCGCCATCGGCGATCGCTGACCTGCTGGCCCTGGTGGGTGACGAAGCCGACGGCGTCCCCGGTCTCCCGGGCTTCGGCATGAAGTCGGCGGCCAACCTGTTGCGGCACTACGGCTGCCTCGAGGCCATTCCAGAGGGCCCGTGGCCCACGGCGCTGAAGCTGCGCGGCGCCGACGGATTGGCGGCGACATTGGCGGCCCACCGCGGCGAGGCTGCTTTGTACAAACAGCTGACGACGCTGGTGACCACCGTCGCCCTGCCGACCTCCGTCGACGATCTCCGCTGGTGTGGCCCCGACAACACCCTGCTTGAGGCGTTGGCGGTCACCCTCGACGACGCCAGCGTGGTTGAGCGCGTTCAGGGGGCCTGGCGCGCCCATCCCAATCACGCTGGCTGATCAGTCCTCGACGACGACATCGCCGAAGGCGGCAGCCTTGTGCAAGGTCTCCTGCCATTCGGCCTCGGCATCGCTGTCGACGACGATGCCACCACCAACGTGCAGGCTGCCGGCGCCGTCGTCGGGGCGGATCCACGTGCGAATCAACAACGACGTCACGACGTGGCCATGGCGATCCACCAGGCCGAGCACGCCCGTGTAGGGACCACGGGGACCGTCCTCGAGGGCGGCAATGACGTCGATGGCTGACGACTTGGGTGCACCCGTGATGCTGCCACCGGGCGCCAGCGCCGTCATGAGTTCGGCCACGCCGACGTCGTCGCGCAGACGCGCGCTCACGGTGCTCTCCAAATGGTGCACGCTCGACGTCGACACCAGATGCATCAGGGAGTC
>CAJBHN010000164.1 GCA_903952805.1 uncultured Myxococcales bacterium
AGGCTTCCGAAGAAGACCACCTCGAAGTCGGCATTTCTGAGGCAGACTTCTGGAACGCCCCCGACGAAAAAAATGTGTGGTCGCACTACGGGGATTGAGCAGCCAGGCGCTAGCGGGCAGCCAGCAACACGTCACCTGTCGCCATCGCCCGACAGACCCGCCACACAAGCGCTGTCGGCGTCGATGGCGGATGACCTCAGGGCAGGAGCCGCAAGGCGTCGGCGATGACGACGCGCTCGGCACCCGGCGTCGCTGGCAGGAGGCGACCGTCGACCACGACGGTGTCGCCCCGCTGCAGCGTGAGCAGCAAGGCCTTGTTGGCGGTGGAGCGCTGCAGGTAAACGACGGCGCCGGCGACGAGGCCCACGACCTTGATCGTGTTGTGGGCGGTCGCATTCAGCACCGCGTCCGCCGGCGTGAAGATCCGCCGAAACGAGATGCCGTCGATGGTGGTTTTCACCCGCACATCGGGTCCGTCGCCGGCGCCGGCGAACGTGGCCGGGGCCACCGGGCGATAGGCGATGCCCTTCACCTGGCGATAGGCGCCGGTGCTGATCACTTTGACGTCGATGAGGGCCACAGACTCCGCCGGCCGGTAGACGGTGATGTCGACGTTGGTGCCCATCATTTCGAGGTCCCGACGAGCTACCTTGTCGTTGCGCACCACGCCCTCCACGTGCACGGGCAGGCCATTTCTGACGGCCTCGATGAGGGCTTCGTTGTCAGCCGTCCGGGTCACAAATGCCACCAGGCAACTGTCGGCGAGAACGACCTTGAGATGGCTGTCCTTGCGAAAGCCGAGCTCTTCTTCCCCCGGCGTGAAGGTGCTGGCGACGCGAATCACGCGATCGTCGAACTCGACCTGCCCGTCGGTGAAGTCGTCCGAGCGCCGACACAACGCTTCAGGCTCCACCGGCTTGGCTGACGAGGACATCGACCACGTCAACGTCACGGTGACGGTGGAGGCAAGAGCGAGGATTCCGGCAAGGCGCATGGCCCGAATCGTACTCCGAAAAACATGCCCACGTCAGGCTCAGGCGCTGGCTTCGGCGGCGACGGCGTCGGTCTTGGTCGACGGCGTACGATCGCGCAGGAAGTGGGCGGGCACGACACCCCACAGCTGGTGGGCGGGGATGGTGGTCACTTTGGTCAGCAGCGACGACGCCCCGAGGACGGCTTGTCGCCCATGATGCAGCCGGGCATCACCTTGGATTCGCCGCCGATGGTGGCGCCGTTGCCGATGACGATGGGCCGCAAACGTCGTACCGGAAGAATAGAGCCGCTTTTCGGGGAACCACCCCAGGAGGCCGCGTCGCTTGCACAAGAAGTGCACCAGCAGCTCGTGCCCACAGGCACCGCAGCGGACGCGGGCGAAGCTCCGCGCCAGCACACTGCACGCGACGATGCCATCGAGCTCGCGCTCGACGACGTGCGGAAGGATGTGCCCGCCACCCGTGGCGGTATGCCCGGCGTGACGACACGCTGCTGATGCCATCAGCCAGCGGGGGTGACGTTGACGGCGGCTGTGGCGGTGGCCAACCGTGGTCGAGGGCGGGCATCGGGCTGCAGCGGGGCCCACGGCAGCGCGCTCTTGTCCTTCTGCATCAGCAAGGGGCTCGCCACGTCGAGATGGGGCCGCAGGTTGGCGCAGGGCACCCGCGGATGGGCGTGATGCTCCAGGTGATACACAAGGCTCAGCACCACGGGGGACCCCGTCCAGGCAAGACGGCTGGCGACGGCGAGCGCCCACTGGGGCGCCCGGTGGGGCACGTGGGAAGCCCAGGCATTCATGGTGAGCTGCAGCCCCCACCACACCATCAGGGCCACCTGCAGCGGCATGAAGCCCGCCTCGATGATGACGACCGTGACCACGACGTTGACGATGTTTTCAGCGATCACCCAGGGCCGCACCTTGGCCGGTACTGCCTGCAGCGACACCGCCCGCATGTGAAACGACGACGTCGGTGCTGCCAGCGCCGCCATCCATAATGACGTCAGCGCTCCCTTGCCTTCAAGGTCGTCGGGCTCCAGGGGATGGGCATGGTGGCGTAGATGCAAGTGGCGCTGCCCGTGGCCCGACATCATCAGCACGGCGCTGGTGGCGCAAAGCGCCAGATCATTCGCGAGGGGGCGCAGGCCGAGGGCGCCATGGGCGGCGTCGTGAAAGAATGCAAAAGTCGAGAGGAAGAGCAAGGCGGCGGAACCGGCGATGGCCATGACGCCAGCCACGTTGACGACTTCAACGTCGAGGATGGCGACGAGGCCGTGGTCACCGAGGGCCTGCACGAGGGCCTGCAGGGGTGCCGCCGACACCACCATGGCAGCCACCAACGCCGCGAGCCACATCGCGCAGCGGAGCACATGCATCACGAAGTGGCGGGAGCGGCTCATGATGTCAGCTACCACGTCCCCAGCATCGGCGATGGTGGCTTCTGGGCGCACCTCGCCCTTCGGGCCCTCCCACGAGCGGTGTGTCAAGCGCCGGCCCTCCCCCGCAGACGCCCCCATCACGACGGCGAG
>CAJBHN010000165.1 GCA_903952805.1 uncultured Myxococcales bacterium
AAAAAAAGCAACGGATAATCAGCCGCTTGCCCAGAGGCCATCAGACGGGCTACCACCGAAAAGTTCGG
The DNA here is from genome assembly GCA_903952805.1 of uncultured Myxococcales bacterium. Taxonomy (GTDB): domain Bacteria; phylum Myxococcota; class UBA727; order UBA727; family VGSZ01; genus VGSZ01. Next base: position 69 of record CAJBHN010000165.1, read on the forward strand.
AGGCCGGGGCATGACAAAGAGCCAGCTCATTGAAGAAGTCGCCAAGCAAATGCCCGGGATGTCGAAGCGTGACGTCGAGATCGTCGTTGAGACCATCTTCAAATCGATGACCGACGCCCTGGTGCGGCGGGACCGAATCGAGATTCGCGGCTTCGGGTCCTTCATCGCCAAGAAACGCCGGGCACGCGAGGGACGGAACCCTCGCAAGCCCGACGTCAAGGTCTCCGTTCCCCAAAAGCACGTCCCGTTCTTCACGTGCGGCAAAGAACTGCGCGAGCGCGTCAACATGCTGACCGGCGCTCCAGAGGGCTAATCGACGTCGACGGAGAACGCGATGGACCGAATATACGCCCCATGGCGCCTGGCTTACGTGAAGGGCGACGCCGACGATGTCGTCCCCGCGCCGTCGGGCTGTATTTTTTGCGACTACGTTTTGGCCCCCGGTGCCCCCCTGCCCGACCTCGCGTCCGAGCGGGACCGGGGATCCTTCGATCGTCGACGCCTCGTCGTCACCGTGCGTCAACGGGCCTTCGTCATCTTGAACAAATTTCCCTATGGCAACGGCCACGTCATGGTCGTGCCTCGATCCCACGTGGAGCATCTCGATGAGCTGGACAGCCAGACCTTCAACGATACCCAGTCCCTGCTCAAGGAGACGATGGCCGCCATCCGGGCCATCTACCGTCCCGACGGCCTCAACGTCGGCATGAACGTCGGTGCCGCCGCTGGCGCCGGCATCGCGGCCCATTGCCATTGGCATGTGCTGCTGCGCTGGCGCGGCGACGTGAACTTCTTGCCAGTCTTTGCTGACGTCAAGGTGCTCAACGAGGCCTTGGACGACACCTGGTCACGCTTGGCGTCACGTCTGCGCCACGACCGTTAAGCTGGCCACGGCCATGGCGAGTGCCCTGGTGGGTCCGTCGTCGTCAGTCCCACTGCCCCGCAGCGCGTCATGACAGCATCCCCCTGAAAATACGCCATTTCTGGGACGTGATCGGCCACTTGACACCATGGTGTTGATCTCCTAAGCCCGCCGCAAGCGCTTTACCAAAACCCGTGCCACACCCCGGCCGGCCATCATCGTCCACACGGACGAGATCGTCGGAGGGGTGAATTGTCACTGGACTTCCGTACCCGTCGTCGAGGACGTGCCGAACATGCCCACCGCGATCCAGCAGAACTTCTCTCTTCGAAAGAACTTCGCGAAGATTCGTAGCCTCGTCCCGATCCCAAATCTCATCGACATCCAACGTCGCAGCTATGAGAAATTCCTCCAGCTGACGACGGACCCGAAGCGCCGTGAGAACCACGGTCTTCAGGCTGTCTTCAATTCTGTGTTCCCGATTCGCGACTACAACGAAGTCGCCAGCCTTGAGTTCGAGAGCTACACGCTCCAGAAACCCAAGTACGACACCGACGAGTGCCGCAGCCGTGGCATGACCTACGCGGCACCGATGGTCGTCACCATCCGCCTCGTGGTTTGGGACAAGGACGAAGTCTCCGGCACCCAGTCCATCCGCGACGTCAAAGAGACGGAAGTCTTCTTCGGCGAAATCCCGCTGATGACCGAGCACGGCACGTTCATCATCAACGGCACTGAGCGCGTTGTCGTGAGCCAGTTGCACCGCTCGCCAGGCGCCTTCTTCGACAGCGACAAGGGCCGCACCCACGCGTCGGGCAAGCTGCTCTACAACGCGCGCATCATCCCGTATCGCGGCTCGTGGCTCGACTTCGAGTTCGACCACAAGGACATCCTCTATTGCCGCATCGATCGTCGCCGGAAGTTCCCGGCCACGGTGCTGCTGAAGGCCCTCGGCTACTCGGCCGAAGAGCTTCTCGCGTACTACTACAAGAGCGAGACGCTCCTGCTGGAGGGCAAGGGCAAGTTCGCCAAGGTTATCGACTACGGCTTGCTTGAAGGCCAACGCGCCACGCGCGACATCAAGGATCCCGAGAGCAAGGAGATCCTGGTCAAGAAGAACCGCAAGTTCACGCGCGGTGCCCTCAAGCGGATGAAGGAGGCGGGCATGGAAGCCCTCCCCCTCGCCGACGACGAGGTCGCTGGCCTGATCTGCGCCGAAGACATCGTGAACATGGACACCGGCGAAGTCTTCGCCGAGGCCAACGAAGCGTTCACCGTCGAGAAACTCGAAGACCTCCGCAAGGGTGGCTACTCCGAGGTCAAGGTCCTGTTCATTGACGGTCTGAACGTCGGTCCCTTCCTGCGCGACACCCTTGTCATCGACAAGGTGAACTCGCGTGAGGAGTCGATCCTCGAAATCTACCGTCGTCTGCGCCCCGGCGATCCGCCGACGGTGGAGACGGCCGAGAACCTCTTCCAGAACCTGTTCTTCAACGCCGAGCGCTATGACCTCTCCGAGGTCGGCCGCCTGAAGTTGAACCACAAGTTCGGCATCGAAGAGCCCCTTTCCAACCGTGTGCTGACCAAGCGCGACATCCTCGAGGTGGTCAAGTACCTCATCGAGCTGCGCAACGGTCGCGGCAGTGTCGACGACATCGACCACCTCGGCAACCGCCGCGTGCGCGCTGTCGGCGAACTCCTCGAGAACCAGTTCCGCGTGGGCCTGGTCCGCATGGAGCGGGCGATCAAAGAGCGCATGAGCGTTCAGGAAATCGAAGCCCAGACCCCGCAAGAACTCGTGAACCACAAGCCCGTGGCCGCCGTGGTCAAGGAGTTCTTTGGTTCCTCGCAGCTCTCGCAGTTCATGGACCAGACGAACCCGCTGTCGGAAGTGACGCACAAGCGTCGCCTCTCGGCCCTTGGGCCAGGCGGTCTGACCCGCGAGCGCGCCGGCTTCGAAGTCCGCGACGTTCACCCCACCCACTACGGTCGTATCTGCCCTGTCGAGACCCCTGAAGGTCCAAACATCGGCCTGATTTCGTCGCTGTCGACGTTCGCCCAGGTGAACGAGTACGGCTTCGTCGAGACGCCTTACCGCAAGGTCAAGGACGGCGCCGTCGTCAATGAGGTGGAGTACTTCACCGCGTTGCAGGAAGAGCCCCACGTCATCGCCCAGGCGAACGCGCCGGTCGACCCCAAGACGGGCAAGTTCACCGAAAACTTCGTGCAGTGCCGGTCCGCTGGCGAAACCACGATGCAGAAGCCTGAAGACATCACGCTGATGGACGTATCGCCGTCGCAGTTGGTGTCGGTGGCGGCCGGTCTCATCCCGTTCCTCGAGAATGACGACGCCAACCGCGCCCTGATGGGTGCGAACATGCAGCGTCAGGCCGTGCCGCTGTTGCGCTCTGACGCGCCCCTCGTGGGCACGGGCATGGAGTTCAACATCGCTCGCGACTCGGGTGTCTGCACGATTGCCAAGCGCGCTGGCGTCATCGACTACGTCGATGCCACCCGTGTGGTTGTCCGTGTGCACCTAGCGAGCGTCGACGACGCCGGTAGCCAAGTGGACATCTACAAGCTGAACAAGTGGTTGCGGTCAAACCAGTCCACCTGCTTCACGCAGAAGCCCATCGTGCAGGTTGGCGACGTGGTC
>CAJBHN010000166.1 GCA_903952805.1 uncultured Myxococcales bacterium
CCGTCACCATCAAGATCGGGACGTCGCTGAAAGCCCGCACTGCACGGCAGATGCTCAGGCCGTCCAGCCGAGGCAGGTTCAAGTCCAGAATCAACACATCGGGTGTTGCACGTTTGATCGCCGCAAGTGCCAGCTCACCATCGGCGATGCTTTCGGCCTCGACCGCGTCGACCGGTGCGGTGGGCGAGGGCGCGCGTGGCGCGGCGGGGGCCGGGCCGGTGTCGGGCGACGACGAGACGGGCTCGACGTCACCCGGGTCGGTCTGCGCCGACAGCATCAAGGTCAGGGTGGCCGCCCAAAGCATCATCGTCTGCAACGGTGCCCGCCATGGCGCTTGGGCGCAAGCCTCGGCGGGCCCCTGGTATTGGTGGGGTGTTTACCTACACTGTGCGCAGCTGCCCACCAGGCGTCCGCCGCGCCTTTTTTTCCAGGACCCGGACCCGCTCGCGGCTGGGGGCTCGCTGGAGAGCCGCGACGGCTGTCGCCGTTGTCGTCGCGCCTCGTGCCGTGACGGGGACGGAGTGAATTCACATCGCGCCGCGGATCTTCGGCGTGAGCAAGGCGCGGCGCAGGGCTGGCCCTCGTGGCCAGACCGAGCACGAAACAACGCTCACGTCGAAAAGACCAAGCGAGATGTGATCATGAAGCCCCGGTCGCGGCACGAGATGGCTATCGAAGCGCGGCTTGCGCATCGCGCAGCGCCGTTGACGGACCGACGCCGGCGCCGCGCATCCGCTGAACCGCGTCGACCAACGCGACGCGTGACATCGCGCCGTCGGCGGCGGCGACGTCGAGCAAGGCGCGGTTGCGCGCGCCCCAGAGCAGATGCAACGTCAGTGAAGCGGCGACGATGCTCGCAAGCGCGACGACCAAGGCCTCGATGTCGAGGGACGTCGAAGACGTCGCCCAGACGAACAAGCCGTAGAGGGCGACGCCGCCGGGCATCGTGACCATGGTCGTGCGGCGACGAAGCCGCTCGCGTCGGAACGTCCGCTCGACCACGGTGGCGAGTTCTTGCGCAATCTCGCGCGACAGCGCCGTGCCCGCGTTCATGACACGCGCCGGTGTGCCGGGCACGTCGTCGACGACGGCGAGGGCCTCGAGCTTGGCACTCACGGGCGCTCCGCGGGCGCCGTTGCCGAAGTCGTCGTCGCACCGGTGGGCGTTTTGTCGAAGTTCAGCTCCCACGAATTCCAATGCTCGAGTGTCTGGACGACGCGTTGGCGGAACGGCGGCAGCGACGAGGGTGCGAGTACCAGGCGACACAGGTTGGGGGGAAGGCCCGAGCAGACACGCTGCGCGAGCGCTTGCTGCCGTGGTGCTCCGCAACCAGTGCGGTCCAGGACGCGCAGGCGCTCGATGCGGTGGTCGTCAAGGAAGTGGGCGCCAATGTCACCGAGACCCCACGCGTCGCTGAGCGCGCCGCACGCCAAAACGCTCTGCATTCGACCGACGTTGGCGACGTCATCGTCGGTGGCGGCGGGCCCCACAAAAATGATGCCAGCGAACCAAGCCCGCTGCAGCAACGCTGCGTCGTCTTCATCGACGACGAGAATGTGGTCGCCGGCGCGGCCGGCGGCGGCAGCGCGTTCATGTTCGCTCGCGACGGCGGCGAAGAAACGGGCACCCCCGTTGCTGTGGGTCAACGCGAGCCGACCGAGGGCTTCGACGTCACGGGCGGCGACGGCGAACGGCGCAGGCATATCCGGCACAAGCGGTTGACTGGCGGCGCGGCGCAGGTGGGCGCGCGCTGGATTCAAGAGGTCGTAAAAGTGTTGGCTGAAGAAGTCTTCGCTTGGCACCGTCCACACGTCGTAGGCGCTGAGGCCGACGATCCACGACGTGTCGCAGACGCCGAGCGCGGCGATGTCCTCCCGGTTGGCCTGCAGATGACCCGCTTCCTTCTGACAGGCGAAGTGATTCGCGGGCGGTTGCCGATCCATTTGCTCGATCGCGAAGTTCAGCACCGTCGACGCGTCGCGGCCGGCGCGACGACGTAGGGCCGGGTGCGCGTCGAATGCGGCAACGACGCGGGCCCAGTCGGCGCGCTGCTCGTCGACCCAGACCCTGCCATCGACGAGTGCATCGTCGTCATCGAACATCGCGCCGAGGATGAACAGTTCGGCCCCACTACAGGTCGCGATGCCCCCGAACACGACGAGGGCGATGACGGTGCGCACGAGCCAGCCCGTGCGCACCTCGCCGCGTCCGAGACCGGTGACGCGCGCCGAAAAGCCGTCGTCGTCAACGGGGCGCGAACGCAGCACATCGTCGAGCCAATCGGGAGAGGGATTCGTCATGGCGTATCTCCGGTGGTGGCGCGGCGAGATTCGGGGGCGTAGGCCGACAGCGGCGCGCGCAACTTCTCGCGAGCGCGGGCGACGTGGGACTTCAGCGTGCCGAGGGGCATGTCGAGGGCCGCCGCGGCCTCGTCGTGGGTGAGGCCTTCGAAAAAGCACGCGGCGATGGCGGCGCGCTCGTCGTCTGACAGCAGGCGCAACGCGCGGCGGACGTCACGCTCGGTGCTGCGCTCGGTGCGGCGGGCGCTGTCTGCGTCGATGGCGTCGTCGTGGGCGTCGCCGGCGTCGGCGAGCCGCTCGTGGGTGTTGCGCCCACCGCGACGGCTCGAAAGGAACTCGCGGTAGGCGATGCGCAGCAACCACGAGGCGATGCTGCCCTCGCCACGAAAGGTCGCGAGGGCGCGACGCGCCTTCAAGAAGGTCTCTTGCGCCAGGTCGTCGGCGAGGGCGTCGTCGTCGGTCAGCCGGCGCAAAAACGCGCGCACCGCGCCCTGGTGGCTTGCGACCAACGCCGGAAACGGGGGAGGCGGAGCCGTGAGCACCGCCGACGTCGTCGATGACGACGACGACGACGGCAGCCGAAGCCGCAGGCGCGGAAGGAACGGCACGAGCGACCTCATCGGCGTGGCTCTCTGCGTGGGCAACAAAATGCGAGCGGGTTGGTCATATCCCGACTGACGCAGCGAACCCGGGATCTGGATGCAGCCACGGTGCGGAATTCGAAGTGCGACACCGCCGCCGTCGGTGCGGACCAGCAGCCGAGCACGCCTGATCACGCACCCTCATCATCGTCACCACCGTGGCCATGGGGGCCACGCCTCAGCGGGCCCCTGGCAGTGGTGGGACATCCACCGACATCGTGGCCGGCCGCATCAGGCCCTACAGCAGGGCCTTTTTCTCCAGGGCCCGCACCCGGTCACGGATGGACGCGGCTTTTTCGAACTCCAACGACATGGCCGCCTCACGCATCTGCTTCTTGAGCTGGTCGAGCAGGCTCGGCAGGTCGCCGCCGTCGCTGTCGTCGTCGGCCTGGGTGGGGGCCACGGCCCACCCCTTTTTGCCCTTGGCCTTGGCGCGGGTTTTCTTGGCGCCGGGGTGGGTGTCGCCGCTGCTGGCGAGGCCGGTGACGTCGAGGAAGTCGCCGTCGGCGTAGGCGGCCTCGGGAGCGAGTTCCCGCATCGGCTTGACGATCGTCGTCGGGGTGATGCCGTGTTCGAGGTTGTAGGCCTCCTGGATGGCGCGACGCCGGGTGGTTTCGCCGACGGCGGCCTTGATCGAGTCCGTCATGCGGTCGGCGTAGAGGATGACCCGGCCCTCGGCGTTTCGGGCGGCGCGTCCCATGGTCTGAATCAAGCCGGTGGTGGCCCGCAAGAAGCCCTCCTTGTCGGCGTCGAGGATGCACACCAGCGACACCTCGGGCAGGTCGAGGCCTTCGCGCAGCAGATTGATGCCGACGAGCACGTCGTATTCGCC
>CAJBHN010000167.1 GCA_903952805.1 uncultured Myxococcales bacterium
CCGTGATCAGGTGCACGATGTCATCGGCGAATGGGAGGAGCTCATCTCTGACGCCGGCATCATGGGTCAGATCGGGCTCGCCGACGTTGACGATTCGGCGCGGGTCACGTTCACCAACCACGTCAAACGCCAGGTCGAAGAGCAAGACGATCCCGGTGATATCGACGAAGAACGGCGCGACCCGGTCGACCACGTCGTCGACGTCGACGACCCGATCCAGGCCTTCGACGAACATGACCTGCCGATCGTGCTGGCCATGCAGCTCGTGCGCCGCGGCGGGCTGTTTGACGCGAGCAACAATCCCATCCTCCACGACCACATCGTCGTCGACGAAGCGCAGGACCTCAGTGCACTGGAGATTGCGCCGTTATTGGGGGCCGCCGGCGATCGGCAGTCGGTCACCCTGGCTGGCGACGTCGTGCAGAAGGTCGTGTTCGACAATGGCTACGAGACCTGGGAGCAGCTCGAAGAGCAGCTTGGCTGGCTGCAGCGTCGTCGCGCGGTCGCCGTGGAACCCATGCAACTCAGCTATCGCAGCACCGCCGAAGTCGTCGCCTTCGCCCGCGAGGTTCTTGGCCCCTTGGCCCCCACCCTTGCCCCCAAGGCGGTCCGCAGCGGCGCCCCCGTCGAGATTTTCTCGTTCGTCGACACCGGCGAAGAAGTCGCCTTCCTCGCCGACAACCTGCGGGTCCTGATGGCGCGGGAACCACAGGCGTCCTGCGCGGTGTTGCTCCGCTATCCTGAGAGGGCGCGCTTCTTTTTTGAGCGACTCGCCGACGCCGAGGTACCTCGCCTGCGGCTGGTGCTGCCCGGCGACACTGCCAGCATGGCCGACGACGAGTTCTCGTTTGCTCCCGGCATCGACATCACCACCGTCGCCAAGGTCAAGGGCCTGGAATACGACTACGTCATTCTTGTCGAGGTCACCGAACCCATGTACCCCGACGCCGTCGCTGCACGACACCTGCTGCACATTGGCGCCACCCGCGCCGCCCACCAACTTTGGGTGACGACGTCGCTGGACACGCCGTCGCCGCTGCTGCCGGCGGCGCGTATTCAGGAAATCTGACTGCCGTGCGGTCGGTGACGCCGCCCGCACGGCCCCGTCACCTGACCATGCTGGAGCCTGGTCGTGTGCGCCACGGGTGCGACGGAGCGCCGTGCTCAGCTACTGGATGCGCACGTTGACAGTCTTGGAGATGCCGGGCTCCTCCATCGTGATGCCGTACAGTTGATCAGCAACTTCCATCGTCTTTTTATTATGGGTGATGACGATAAACTGACTGATGGTCGACACGTCGCGGACCATGTCGTTGAAGCGGCCGACGTTGGTCTCGTCGAGGGGAGCATCAACCTCGTCCAGCAAACAAAATGGCGAGGGCTTCAACAAGAAGATCGCAAACAGCAACGACACCGCCGTCAGCGCCTGCTCGCCGCCCGACATCAGGTTCACACTGACGAGTTTTTTCCCGGGCGGCTGGGCGTAGATTTCGACGCCGGTCGCCAGCATGTCGTTGGGGTCCGTCAGTGACAGCCATGCCTTGCCGCCGCGAAACAGGCGGGGGAACACCTGCTGGAAGCGCTCGTTGATGCCGTCAAACGTCTCTTGAAACCGTTTCTTCGTCGTGCGGTTGATCTTGATGATGGCCTTTTCAAGCTGGTTCAACGCGTGGGTCAGGTCGTCGGCCTGGGAGCGCAGGAAGTCGTGGCGAGCGTCAAGCTCGCGGCACTCGTCAATGGCCGTCAGGTTGATGGCTCCCAGGTTTTCAGCCTGACGCTCCAACTCGCCGAGCCGGCGTTCCATGTCGACGAGGGCGTCCGTCGACGGCAGGGGCCGCAAGTGGTAGTCGACGAGGACCTCGGCGGGCGTGATGCGATGCCTCTCGATGGTTCGGTCCGTCAGAGCGTCCAGCTCCAGTTCGCGTTCGCGAATGCGCACCTGCAAGCCACCGTGCTCTTCGCGGGCCAACTCGACCGCGCTGCGCGCCGCCCGCGCC
>CAJBHN010000168.1 GCA_903952805.1 uncultured Myxococcales bacterium
ACGAAAATGTTGGCGGGGCTCACATCTCGGTGGACCAGACCCAACGAACTGCCGTCGGGGCCTTTGAGGGTGTGGGCGAAATGCAGACCACAACACGCGCCACGCAAAATCGCGAGCGCCACGTCGACCGGCACCGGTTCCTGACGTTTCTTGGCCTGGCTCAGCACCTGAGCCATGGAGCGCCCCGCCAGCAGTTCGATGACCAGGAGCGGACTACTTGCGTCCTGGTCGATGCGAAAGGTCTCGACCAGATTCTCGTGGTTGAGGCGCAAACCCAGTCGCCCCTCTTCGAGCAACATACGGACCTGCGCGTCGGCAGCCGCAAGCCCGGGCGCTGCCGACAAGATCCGTTTGACCACCAGCAGGCCTGGACTCACATCGGCGTCACCGCCGAACTCCGCCAGCAACACCTCGCCCATGCCCCCCGTCGCGAGACGGCGATGGACCTGGTAGCGACCACTGGCGAGGACCTCATGATTCACGAGCGCCTCCGTCGACGAAGCATCACCCCAAGCATGCCAACGGCCAGCCCGACGCCGAGCGCTGGCGTCGTGGTCGTCGTCGTGGTCGTCGTCGTCGTGCAACCACAGTCCGGTTCGAGCACCGGGCAAGCCTCGCTCTCAAAACCGCCCAGGCAGAATCCCTCAAAGCAGCTGCCGCCAGCGCAGTCGTCGTCGCCAGTACAGCGAGCCTGGCAAATGGATGTGCCCAACGAGATCAAGGCCCCGCAGGTGCCTGAATCGCATTCAGTGCCCGTTGCGCAGATGGACCCGGGTGGTTTGGCGTTGCGCTCAGCACGGATGCACAAGCCGACGGCATCTTGACCATCCTGGGGGACGTCGAGGACACAGGTGGAGCCGCTGCCACAATCGCGGTCCCTGACGCCACATGTGCGGCCGCACCGCAGTTCGCCGGTGCCATCTGGGGCGCATACGAGGCCCTCAACGCACTCGTCGTTGCAGGCGCAACGTTCACCGGCGCGAAACGGCCCCTGACAACCTGAAGGGTCATCGGCGCCCGCGGGATACAAATCCAGCACACCGGCGATGTCGGATTCCAGGGGTTCGCGCTCGGGCACGCCGCTCCAGCTGGGGAACATCAACGCCCGTGTCGACGGAATGCAGGAGGCAGAATCCTGGTCGTTGTCACATGGGTGATCAAGGCCGATGAAATGCCCGATTTCATGCAGGGCAATGCTCTGCACGTCGGTCTCGGTGGCGACCCCCCACGTGTGATCACGACCGTTGAAACAAATATCGGCGGCATTGCGCGGGTTGCTGCCGACGTCGCCCACGGTGATGCCAAGGGTGCCGGGCCCCATCAAGCAATCGTTGCCCGACTCGTCCCACATCAGGGTGTTTTTGCCGTCGTCAGTCGACATCACACGCGGCCCGGGGCCCTCGCCCTCTTCAAAACGCAGTGAGGTGCCAGGCACGCAAGCCCACCCACGAAAGGCATCGCGGATCGCGTCGAGTTCGCTGTCGTCGCCGATGTCGGCGCTGCCGGCGGGGTCGAGGACATAGGTGATTGGACCACCCTCGACATCCCACACGCCACCCAGAGGCTTGAACGCGCCGTCGAAGGCGACAGCAGCAGGAGCCATCAGAAAGCTGGCGACGAGGACGCGGTAGGAAATCACCGTCGAAGAAAAGCACACTTTTCCGGGAATCAGAAAGGAGGCAGACCGATGCGACACCTTCGATACCAGGCCTGTTGCGCAGCATGGCGGTGTGGACGACGGCGAGGCAGAACCGATTGTCGGTTTTCCTCGTACACCATCCCACCCCCCATCTTCAGCCGGCGCCATCGCGTGTTCCAACTCGCCAGCAAGTCTACGCCGGTGGTCCTCGACGACACCTTCAATCTGTACCGCGTCGGTGCCGCATAAACGACCCGACACGATAACGGGCGCCAACAAGGGCTTCAGCGGGACGACTGTGACCACGACGCTCATGGAGCAACAGTACCCGGCTCTGACAATGCCATCGGCGGACACCCCATGGCCTTGAGAAGGTCGTTGCCGGGGACGGCGAGGTCAAAGGCGATGCTGCCGTCGGGACGGGGCTCGACACGGGCTTGCTCGAGCATCGCCGCCAGATCGGCCCGCCCCGACGACAACGCTTCGGCGCGGGCCATGGCGACGGCGCCGCCCAGCGCCTTGGCGAGTTCACTGCCGTCCTCGGGGCTCTTGGTGCCAATGTCGAGGGAGAGTGCCGCGGCTTCGTCGACAGACATCCGCACCTGGCTGGTGGTGAGCATGCTGGTCAGTGCGTTCAAAGTGCTGTCGCCACCCATCTGCACGAGCTGTCCCAGCAGGCCAGGCCCCACCATGCCGTAGATTTCACCGCCGACGACGCCGGCGGGGAACGACGACGGCGTCTCGGTACGCCCTTCCGCGCGGTCGATGGCGGCCTTGAGCTGGGCCGGATCGGTACTGGTCATCACGAGGTCGTCGCCGACCTTCGCCAGATAGGCCGGCGCTCCCTTGTCCCCCTCGAGCTGGAAGATTCTCCCGGCGTCGCCATAGGTCTCGCCCTCGCCCAACTCGGCCGGCAACTGCAGCTTGCTGAAGAAGCCCGACACCGCCAACACCTCGCTGTCGACGGCAACACGGTCGACGTCCTCGGTGACATCGATGCCCAGTTCACTCTTGAGGAGATCGAGGCCGCGCATCTCATCACCCGCCTGCTGGCGTCGGCAGCTGATGATGGCGTCGACGAGGGGGCTGTGACGCAGGGCGTTGACCTCGAACACCACGGCGCCATTTTTGGCTGGCGACGACAGCGCGCGCGTCAAGCGGTCCTTCGATGAGGCCGTCGATGACGGTGATGGCGTCGCGGGCGCGGACGGCCCGGCGCCTTGGGCTGCCCGGGCCAGGCGCTGCTCACGGATGGCGCGCTCACGGGGAAATTCCACCGGCTTGGCAGCCGGCAGCGTCACCCCGCCAACCCGCTCATCACCGCAACGGGCCAAGACCGCC
>CAJBHN010000169.1 GCA_903952805.1 uncultured Myxococcales bacterium
CCCAACGACGTTGCCACCCGCGGGTTTTCGTCAGTGTCGAGCTTGGCAATGATGGCCGTGTCGTCGACCTCGGCGGCGACGGCGTCGAGGATGGGCGCCATCGCACGGCATGGCATGCACCACGGCGCCCAGAAGTCGACGAGGACGGGGCGGTCGCCGGCGTTCTGCAGCAAGGTGTTGAAGTTGGAGTCAGTGGCCAGGACAGGTTTCTTCATTGGCGTCTCCAGCGAGGGGGTTCACCAACGATGAGCCAGCGTCCGGGGCAAAGGGTGCAGGCGGCAGGTGTCCCGGTCACCCATCGACCCAGGGGTCCGCATCGGGGGGGCAACGCCGTCGTCGTCAGCCTGCGAGGGCGTCGGCCGCCGCGCGCACCGACTTGCGGGCCCGAAACAGGCGAGACTTCACGGCCGCTTCGCTCAAGTCCAGCGCCGTCGCCGTCTCTCTGGCCGACAGCCCCTCGCCGTCGCGCAGCAGAATGACTTTGCGATCGACCGGGTCGAGGCGCTCAATGGCACCAAAGACGGCGTCGACCTTGGACATCACCCGGTCCTCAGGATTGGGCAGCCGCTCGTCAGCCAACGGACGGTCATCGAGGGGGACGTGGAGCGACGCGGTGTTCTTGTGACCACGGCGCATGCGTGTGCAGGCGTTGGCGGCCACGCGAAACAGCCAGCTGCGTGGGCTGGCATCACCGCGATAGCCCTCGATGAAACGGGTCGCGTTCTCGAAGGTATTTTGCAGCGCGTCTTCGGCGTCGGTGACGTTGCCGCAGCGAGAGGCCAGGTAGCGCCCCAGGGCGTCCTTGGAGCTGCGAAAGAGTTCGTCGAGGGCGCCGGCGTCGCCAGCAACGATACGGGCCTGCAGGGCATCCTGGGCGCTGACGGGACCCGGTGCTGCCTTTGATGCCATGGTCACCGGTACCCCATCAGCCAGCCGCCGTCAGCGCCAGGCGTTCGGCGTAGCGTTCCCACACGAGGCGCCGAAGGCCGGCATGCTCGGGACGCGTCAGCTGCGGGTCGGCGGCCACGATGGTGTCGGCCAGCTCGCGGGCCAATTCGATGAGCGCCGCGTGCTTGGCGAGATCGGAAAACGCCAGGGTCGGCAGGCCCGATTGGCGTGTCCCCAAGACATCGCCAGGTCCCCGCAATTCCAAGTCTTTTTCGGCGATGACGAAGCCGTCGTTGGTCGCTTCCAGTGTGCGCAGGCGCTCGAGGGCATCGCGACCGGCCCCCCCGGGTACCAGCAAGCAGGTGGACTTCGCCGCGCCGCGCCCCACGCGACCCCGCAGCTGATGCAGCTGGGCCAGGCCGAAGCGTTCGGCGTTGACGATGACCATCAACGTCGCCTGGGGAACGTCGACGCCGACCTCGATCACCGTCGTCGACACCAGCACGCGCTTGTCGCCGCGGGCAAAGGACGTCATCGCGGCCTCTTTGTCCGTCGCCGACATCTTGCCGTGCAGCAGCACGACGTCGGCTTCGCCGAACTCGCGGCCCAGATCGGCGGCGCCATCGGTGGCCGCCATGACGTCGAGCTTCTCGCTCTCCTCGATCAATGGGTAGACGACAAAGACCCGCTCGTTTCTGGCCAAGGTACCCTTCATGACGCCGACGGCGGCGTGCATGTCTGGCGTGATGCGGGTGAAGATGGGGGTGCGGCCCGGCGGCAGCTCGTCGAGGATGGAGACGGCCAGGTCGCCGTAGACCGTCAACGTCAACGACCGCGGAATCGGCGTCGCCGTCATCACCAGCAGGTGAGGGGTTTGGTCGACGCCGGCGTCCTTGGGTCCCTTTTGGCGCAGCAGGGCCCGCTGGACGACGCCGAAGCGGTGCTGCTCGTCGACGATGCACAGACCCAGCCTCGCAAAATCGACGCCTTCCGACAGCAAAGCCTGGGTGCCGACGACGATGTCGATGTCGCGATTGCGCAGGCGCGCCAACAGCAGCGTGCGGGCCTTTTTGGACACCGAGCCGGTCAGCACCTCGACGCGCAGGCCAACGGCGAAGCCAATCTTTTTGAGCGTGCGCCCATGCTGCGCTGCCAAGACCTCGGTGGGGGCCATGAATGCGGTTTGGTAGCCAGCCCGGGCCGCTCGCAAGGCGCACACCGCAGCCACCGCGGTCTTGCCGGCGCCGACGTCGCCCTGAAGCAGCCGAGCCATGGGCGTGGGTTTCTCGAGGTCGCGCAGGATTTCGGCCGTCGCGCGTTTTTGTGCCCCCGTCAGCGAAAACGGCAGCAGGCGTGTGATGGCGGCGCCTTCGCCGTCGGTGCCGTGCAGTTCGGGGGCCGGGTCGACGCCCTGGGCGCGACGACGCAACGACAGCGCCGCGCCGAGCACGAAGAGCTCCTCGAATGCCAGCCGTCGATGCCCGGGAGAACTGCGATCCAACAGGGCCCGCAGGCCGTCGGCATCGAGGTCGGGGACGGGCCTGTGCAGCGACACCAAGGCCTCTTGCAGGCTCGGCAGGTTTGCCCGCTCGATGACCGCCGCCGGCAGGGGATCAGGCACGCCACGGCTGGCGGTGACGACGTCGACGGCACCAGCGGCGACCCGGCCAAGCTCCAGGGGGTGAAACCCTTTTATTTCCGGGTAGATGGGCCCAATGCCCCCCAGGGCCGCCTCCTGGTTTTGCCCCGACGACAGCCGGGGGTGGACCATCGAGGCCCGCCCTTGATGCTTTTTGACCTCGCCAGCGACCGTGACCAGGACACCGCGGGTCAGTCGCGCGGTCAACTCTCCTTGTCGAAAGTGGAAGAAGATCAAGCGCAGCAGGCCTGAGCCGTCGTCGATGGTCGCCTCAAAACGCCGCCCTCGGCCGACGCCGACGACGCCGGCGATCTGGACGGTGCCAGACACGACCGACAGCAACCCATCCTCGAGGTCGACGATGCGCTTCTTCTCGCGCCGGTCTTCGAAGGTGCGGGGCAGGGTGAACAGCACGTCGCCCACGGTGGCCAGGCCGCGATCGATGAGCTGGGCCGCCCTGGTGGCCCCCACGCCCTTGATGCGATGGATGGGCCAGGTCAGCGGATCGCCGTGGTCTGGCGTCGGCGCCGGCGCCTTCGACAACTTCGGGGTCGGTCGCGCCGCCGGCCTGGGCGCTGCCTTCGGACCCACGTTGGGTGCCGGCGCCGTGTCCGTTGGCGTGGCCGACGAGGTCGACATTGCCAGGACCGGCTCCGGCGGTGACGCCTCCAGCAGCGCCAGCAAGCGTTCCACCCGGGCCCGTTTGCCGGTGGCGTCGGCCGCGTCGAAGCCTGAAGCCGCCCGACGCAATGCTGCGGCGAGGTCTCCGGTGACGCCGGCGCTGGCGACGACCCCGTCCACGAGGGCGTCGATGCCGCTGAGGCGGGCGACGTTCTTGAAGCTGTCGCGGGCGGCGAACGTGAGCGGCGGCGACAAGGCCCGTCGCAGGGCCTCGCGTTCGGAAGGATCGGCTGCAACAGACGACGCCATGGTTATTTCGGATGCGCCTTGAGCCATTCGCGCACCTTGAAATCGAAGTCATTGCCACCAAGGGCCAAGAAACGCTCCAGGTGGTAGCGAACCTTCTCGAGGTCATCCTCGCGGTTGTAGATCTTGGCCAGGCTGCGGTGTGGGGCTGGGTTCTTGGCGTCGAGCTTCAGGGCGTCGTACAGGGCCGTGCGGGCGGGGCCGAGCTTTCCCTGGGTGTAGAGGCGGACCCCATCGTCTGACAGCTGCCGAGCCCGCTGCAGGCGGGCTGCGTCGACGGCGTTTTGCTGGCGTACGGCCTCCAACGATGAACGCTTCTCCAGCGCAGCTCGCACCGCAGCCCGCATCTCCCGCGACGGTTGATGGTCGGGGACCAGCCGGTCGATCTCTTCGACCTTGGCGGCAGCGCCGTCGAGGTCACCAGCATCAAAGAGGCGCTTGGCCTGGGTCATGATCTCGTTGGCCATCTCCGCCGGCGTCGGCGGCGGGGGAGGCGGAGGCGGCAGGGCCTTCAGCGGCTGCAAGAAACTCAGGCCGTCGGCGGGTACCCCCACGACCTCTCGGAAGGGCTCAAAGCCGTCCAGGGCCAGGTCGACGACGTGGCTGCCGGTGCGCACCCTCTTTTGCAGCGGGCTCGTGCCGATCACCTCGCCATCGAGGCTGACCAGAGCGCCGCCTGGGATGCTGGTCACCGTCAACACCCCGGTCGCACGGGCGGCCACAAAGACCGCGACGATGACCCCGACGACGGCGATGGCGACCACAGCTGCCGCACCCGCGGGCGACAGCGGTTGGCGCTTGACGGGCCTCTTCATGGCCTGGGTTGCGCCAGCGCGGGTCAAACCCGTGCGTGTGCCGTCGCGGCGGGAACGGGTGCCCGTGGCGTTGCCGACGTCGTCGATGGCCCCTGCACCATCGTCCGGAACTGGCTCGTCCCGCCGGGACTGCTCATCGCGCACCACACGAGCGGCCTGGGTGCCGGCCTTCTTGCGGGACTTGCGCGCCAGCGTGCCCGTGGCGTCGTGGTCGCGCTCGGGAGGTCCACCAGCGGCGTCGGTCGCTTCGTCTTCGTCGTGGTCGTCGCCAGCGCCGGCGCGAACCTGGGACTCGTGAGCCTCGGCGCGGCGGGCGTCGCGCTTGGCTTGCACCGCCTCCAGGTCGATCATCGACGTCCGATCGGTGGCCGTGGCCGGCACCACCTCCCGCAGCGAGGGGTTGCCGGGCAGGGGGGAGCCTTCGTCGGAGCCGTCGTCGTCGTTCACCAGGGGAATGTCGGTACTCGACGGCCTGCCGTCAAGCGACCTGTGGGGGGCCCGGCGTCGCCAACGCCCGGCTCGGCGAGTTCAGCGTGTGGACCGGTGCGCAGCGAACCATCGATAGGTGCGAGCGAGACCTTCATCGACCGTCACCGATGGCCGCCAGCCCCTGGCGACCACCTTGGCGGGATCGATGACCGACCGCCGCTGCTCACCCAGGCGCGGCGCCTCATGGGCGACGGGGACGGGGGCGTCGGCGGCGGCCAACAGGGCGCTGGCCAGTTGGTTCACATCGGTTTCGATGCCGGTGCCCACATTGAAACCGCCCACCAGACGCTGCTGCAAAGCCAATGCATTGGCAGCGACGACGTCCTCGACGAAGACGTAGTCGCGCGTCTGACCGCCGTCGCCGAAAATGGTCAGGCCTTTGCTGTCCAGAATCCGCTGACAAAAAATCGCGACGACGCCGGCTTCGCCGTGGGGGTTCTGCCGGGGCCCGTAGACGTTGC
>CAJBHN010000170.1 GCA_903952805.1 uncultured Myxococcales bacterium
AAGCTGCTGCAGACGGTCGAAAAAGCCGTGCCCCAGACGCCCCAGACGGTCATCGACCATCTACGAGCAAAACACATCGGTGTTCTCGGTGCCAGACACCGCCGCCGCGGCCCATATCCTCGTCAAGGCTGATCGCGCCGCGGGCGCCGCCGTCCTCGCCGAGTTGAAGAAGAAGGCCATGGCCATCAAGGCCGAGGTCGTGGGCAAGGACGAAGCCACGTTTGCCAAGGTGGCCGCCGAGAAGTCCGACGACGGCACCGGCAAGGCCCGCGGCGGCGACCTCGGCGTCTTCAAGCGCGGCGACCTCTTTCCCGAGTTCGAAGAGGCCGCATTCAAGCTCAAAGAGGGCGACATCGTCGGCCCCATCCAGACCGACCGAGGCTTTCACATCATCCGCGGTGGCGGTGTCACCAAGGGCAAGGTGCTGCCGGTCAAGGAGGCCAAAAACATCATCGCCGAGCGAGAGCGCGTGAAGGCCTTCTTGAGCGCCGTCGACGACCTCGTCGAGGGATTGCGCAAGGGATCGACCATCGTGCGCACGATCGAGCCGTCGCCGTCGCCGCTGGTGGACCCCAACGAGCGCGGCTCGCGGGTGCCCAATTGGCGCGCCACCGGCAAGAATGCGCTGAAAGGCATCCAGAATCCCCATGGCGAGGCGCCGTCGATGCGTTTGCCCCAGGTCCCCATGCCCCCCGCCGCCACACCTCCCGCCACCCCCGCAGGCACGCCATGAGCACCACGGTCGAGACCAAGGCCCCCATCGGCCGCGCTTTCATTGCCAAAGACGTCCAGGTCAAAAACGAGCTCGGCGCCGTCGTCGTCGCTTGGGGCGATGGTCATACGAGCACCATCCCCATCGAGAGGCTGCGCGGCTACTGCCCCTGCGCCGTGTGTCAGGGGCACGGGGCCAGCCAGGTCACGTTCATCAAGAACAGCTGCCGGGCGATTTTCGACGCCGAGCTGGTGGGCCGCTACGCCGTCCACTTCAAGTTCGCCGACGCCCACGACACGGGCATCTTCCGCTGGGATACCCTGCGCAAGCTCGACCCGGCCGAAGCCGACCGCTGGGGTCCCCCCGAAGAGAGCCTGCGCGGGTAGAGTACAAAAGACCGGGGACGCCATGGCGACGCTGCGGATCGAAGACGACGACGACCAGTTGAAAGTGCCGCGGGACCAGATCCCGCCGGTCCGCCCCACGCAGAAAGACGCCGCCGACACCGGCGCCACGGCGCAGTCCGCGGCCCGCCAGCTGATTGCAACGCCGTCGGTGTCGACGACGGCGCCGGCGGTCAACGCGCCGCGTCAAATTCCGGGTCTGGCCCTCCGCGCCGCCCTCGCCAAATCGACCGGCTCCCGGAAAGACATCCCATGAGCATCACCGGCCTTCGCGGCGCCAGCAGCGTCCAGACTCCCTCCAGCGCCGGCGCCCCGGGCCTGCCGCAGGCCCTGCTCGATGCCCAGAGCGCCCAGCGCAAGCTGCACCAAAACGCCGACGGCACCGCGCGCATCACCCGTCACTACGACGGTCGCGAGCTCGACCTCGGCAAGAGCACGGTGGCCGAGCTGCCCGCCGGTTCCTTCTCCGCCGTGATGAACCAGATGAAGGAGCGCCCCGACGCCGGCCGCGCCCTCGTCGTCGCCGACAACGCCTCGCTGGCGGTGCTGCGCTTCGGCTACGGCACCGGCAAGCCCATGGAGGTCTGGCTGCAGGAGGCCCCCAAGGGGAAATCCCTGGTGCTCAACGTCGCCATCGCCCCGTCGTGTCACGCCGGCGACACTCCCGGCGAAAAGAGCAAGAACTACGAGCTGTTTGGGCGCACCAACGTCTACAACGTCGAGGTCGCCTATCCCGACGGCACCGTCGAGCGCATGAAGTTCGACGTCCGCGCCAACGACGTTGTCGCCGGCGACAAGCCCGCCTACGAGCATCCGGTCTACGCGACGCTGTCGCCCGACATCACCATCGACCTCGACCGGGCCCGGGGCAAAAACGTCGTCGTCCGCGGCTGGGCCGACGGCTCCGCCGGCGTCGCTGGCTATCGTGAACGCCGCGAGACCATCCTGCACCTCTGACCACGGCGTCGGCGGACCAACAGGATGGAGCCGCTGTCGCGACGACGGCGGCAATGCTACGAGACGGCCCATGCAGTTGCGTACGCTGACCCTCACCGGCACCGATCCCGCTCGTCATGGCGAGCAACATGGCGAGGCCTTTCGCGCTGATATTCAGGCGGCCTACGAGCTGCGCCTGCGGCTGACGCTGGAGCGCACCGACCTCGGCACCGTCGACAATGTGTTGGCCCTTGCTCGCCATCACTTGCCATTGTTGGAGCGCTTCGACGCCGGCCTGTCCGCCGAGTTGCACGGCATCGCCCGCGGCGCCGGCCTTGCCGCCGAGCAGCTCGTCGTGCTCAACCACTACACCGACCTGCGCGACCTCGGCCTGCGCGACCTGCGCACCCTCAATGCCCAGCGCGGCGACCCCGACGGCTGCTCGGCGTGGTTTGTCGATGCCGGCGGCGCCGACGGCGAGCGCTTTCTCGGGCAGACGTGGGACATGCACGGCTCGGCCACGCCGTATGCGTTGCTGCTGACCATTCCCCACGAGCGGGGTACGCAGGTATTCTTCACCATCACCGGCTGCCTGGGCATGACGGGCATGACGTCGTGGGGGACGGCGCTGACCATCAACAATTTGAATTCCACCGACGCCACCGTCGGCGTGGTGTGGCCCGCGATGGTCCGTCGCTGCGTGGCCCAGCCCACGGCACGGGCGGCCCTGCAGGTGGCGCTGGACAACCCGATCGGTTCCGGCCGGCACTACATCTTCGCCGATGAGCGCGAGGCCTTTGCCATCGAGACCAGCGGCACCAGGAAGAAGCAGGTGTGGTCCCAGACCGTCGCTGACGGCGGCGAGGGCAGCAGCGCCAGTTGGTTCCACACCAACCATTGCCTTGACGACGACATCGCCGCCCACAGCCGCGTCCTGGCCTCCAGCACGACGGTGGCGCGCTTGGCGACGCTGCAGCACCGGGAGGACAGCGGGCAGCGGCCGACGACGCCACGCGGCCTCTACGATGCCTTCAAGGACGTCAGCCTGCCCCTCAACCCGGCCTTGCCCGACGACGCCGCCACCTGCGGCGCCCTCGTGATGGACCTGCGCCGCAAAGAAGTCCTGGCCTGTGCGGGCCTGCCTGCCGATGTCGCACCCCTCGTCGTCCACCTTGCTCCGCTGTCTCGCTGACGTCGTCCTCCCTTCGCCCCGTGAGAGCCCCATGACCAGCCCGCCCATCGTCCGCGGCAAGAAACACTTTGCCAGCGCCGCCGACGCCCTCTTCGACGTCGACGACGGCGCTACCATCATGTCGGGCGGCTTTGGTCTGTCGGGCAACGCCGAAAATTGCATCACCGCCATTGCCAGCTCGGGCAAGCGGCATCTCACGATCATCGCCAACAACTGCGGCAACCAGCGCCAGGGCCTGGCGGTGCTGTTGCAGAACAAACAGGTCAGCCGCTTCATCGGCAGCTTCGTCGGCGGCAACCCCGACCTCGAGGAACTCATGCTGGCGGGTGAACTCGACGTCGAGCTCTCGCCCCAGGGCACCTTCGCCGAGCGCCTGCGTGCGGGCGGCGCCGGCATCGGCGGCTTCTACACACCCACCGGCGTGGGCACGCTCATCGCCGAGGGCAAAGACGAGCGCACCTTCGAGGTGGGGCCGCCGTCGGACCGTCGACACCGCCGCATGATCCTCGAGACCGGCCTCAGCGCCGACTTCGCCATCATCCGCGCCCACCAGGTGGATGCCTACGGCAACTGCCGCTTTTATCGCACCAGCCGCAACTTCTCGCCGCTGATGGCGATGGCCGCCAAGGTCACCGTCGTCGAGGCCGACGAGCTCGTGCCGCTGGGGGCCATCGACCCCGACGACGTCCACCTGCCGGGCATCTTTGTGAATCGCATCGTTCAGGGCGTCGATCACAAAAACGTCATCGAGCAGCGCACGGTGCGAAAACGCGCGGCAACGGGCTGAGCAGCCCTGGTGGCGTCAACGAGCTCCGCTCGTCGGGACGGCGGGCTGGAACAGACCGGCAAACGTTGAGCTGTCGAGTGGGCGAGATGACCAACGACGTCGTCACCGTCACCGTCAACGTCACCTCCGCCCGCGCAGGGACAGCGTCGACATCGTGTGGCAGACGGCCCCGTGGGCAGCACCGGTCCATTTCGATTGTGCTTGGCCGTCGTCGTCGTAGGCAGGCCCGGTAACCCCGGAGCATGCCATGGCCCTCGTCTATCGTCGTTTTGGTGGCAGCACCCACGTCCGCTGCGACACCTTCGCCCAGCTGAAGGAAGCGGTGCTCATCCCCGAGACCCAATACGTCGCGGTGGCGGCGCCCGTCGCCAGCTTCGTCGTCGACCCCGGCTTCCTCCGCAGCCTCGACACCGACGACAACGGCCGCATCCGCGTCAATGAGCTGCAGGCCGCCGTGGCCTGGATGGCCGGGATGCTCAAGGACGACCGCGGCGTCGACGCCCGTCAGGATATCTTGACCGTGGCCCACCTCGCTGACGGGGCCGCGACGCTCATGGGCGCAGCCGAAGCTGTTCTGCAGGCCCTCGAGCTCACCGGTGGCGGCGTCATTTCATTGGCCCAGGTGCGGGCCGCTGACGAACCGCTGCGCCAGCGTGGCGACAACGGGGATGGCATTGTCGCCCCCGAGCATCTCCCCGAGTCCGTGCGCGCGCTCGGCGCCAGCATCATGGGGCTCTTCCCCGAGACCAGGAACCGTGGCGGCGTCGCCGGCCTCGCTCCCGACACGCTGCAGGCCTTCACGGTCGCGCGCGACGCGCTGCTGCAGCATCTCGCCACCAAGGCCGAAGTCTGGTGTTGGGGCGACGACAGCCTGGCCCGCGCCACTCGTATCGCCGCCGTCGCCGACCGCATCGACGAGCACTACCTGCTCTGTCGCCTGGTGGCCTCCCAGCCCGATGCGCGCGAGCGCTTTCGCCTGGCCGCCGACCGCATCGAAGCCCTCGTCGGCAACCGCGTCGCCATGGAGGCGGCCCTGCAATCGCTGCCGATCTGCCCACCCGATCCTGCTGGCGTCATCGCATTTTCGACGCTGCACCGTGGCCCGAGCTTCGAGCTGTTGTCGTCGTTTGCCAGGGAGGTGCTGCTGCCGACGACGGGGCAGGGGGATCAGCTCGTTGAGGGGAACTGGCGCGAGCTCCTCGCCCGCGCCCGGGCGATCCTCGCCTGGCAAGAAACCTGCGACGACAGCCCGGTCAACAGCGTCGTCGACACGCTGGCCGGCCTCGACGACGCCATCGCCGCCCTTGGTGCGGCCCAGCAGGCTGACCTCGCCAAGAGGGACCACCTCCAGGCCATCGCCGACCTCGAGAAGCTCATGCTCATGCAGCGCTTCATCCTGGATTTTGCCAACAGCTTTCTGGCGATGCCCGACGTCTACACCGACCGTCGCGCCCTGTACGAGCGTGGCTGGGCGGTGCTGGCTGGACGGCGCTATGAGTTGTCGTTGTTGGTCCCCGATATCGAGGCCCACAAGGCGGCGACCGCCGAAGGCACCATGTGCATCGTCTACGCCAGGGTGGACGACAAGGTCGGCGGCAGCTTCGACATCGCCCTGCCCAAGACCCGCGGTTGGAGCACGGAGTTGCAGGTCGGCAAGCGTGGGATTTTCTATGACCTCGACGGCGTCGAATTCGACCTCGTCATCACCCATCTGGTCCGTCATCCGGTCAGCGTGATCGAGGCGGCCCTGACCCCCTTCTTGCGCATCGGCGAGTTCATTCGCACCAAGCTCAAAGGCGTGGACGCCGGTGTCGGCAGCGCGCTGGAAAAGCAGACCTCCTCGTTGAACCTCCATATCGACGGCGCCACCACTTCGGCGTCGTCGGTGATGAAAGGCGGCGACGTGCAAGCCCACGCGCCTGCACCCGTGCCCGCGCCCGCGCC
>CAJBHN010000171.1 GCA_903952805.1 uncultured Myxococcales bacterium
CCGACGTCGGCACAGCGTTTGGCGATGATGCTCGGGGTGGTGGGAGACAACGGCGTCAACCGGTGGACGACGTCGTAGTCGCCGCGGGCGATGGCGGGGCCAAAGCGCTGCCACAGCTGGTGTTCGAAATACGGGTAGGCCAGCGACGCCAGCGCCGTGTCAAAGGTGAAGCCGAGCCCTGTCAGCCGACGCACGGTGTCTGAGATCCGCCACACCGGCCGGGCCAACCCTTCGGTGTCGATGACCGAAAATTCACGGCCCACCCGAAAGCCGGTCTTTTCGATGGCCTCCTGATTGCGCACCTGGGTGACGAGGTGGACGTCGGCATGATCGAACAGCGCCCGCGCATGGGACCACCCCACCAGCGGGACGCTGACCCACTCGGGGTTGGCCGCCTCGGCAATCACCAACACGCGGGGCCTGCTCACAGCGGTGCTCATGACCCTGACTTACTCAGGCAGCCACGGCGACTCAATCGCCGCCGCCATACCGTGGCCGCGTTGCCCGCTGCAGGCGTCTGCGGCATGGTGCACCGGTTGTCGCCGTCGACGTCGCGGTGTTCGCGGTCGTCGCTGTCGCAATGCTGTTGCATCGGTGGCGCTTTCGGCGCCTGGAGGCCCCATGGCCTGGCATCCGTCCCTCGTCGTCACGCCTGCGCTGCTGGCCCTCGCCTTGAGCGCCTGCCCCCAACGGGGCCCAGACCCCCTGGACTTCACCAGGGCCCACGCTGCCGGTCCCGCGCCGACGACGGCGGCCGCGACAACGACGACAGCGACGACAGCGACGACGAAGCCCCTGATGCCCGACGGACCGGCGACGGCGTCGGTGTCCATTTCAGCGCGGCGCACCCATGTGCCCATGGCGCACCCAAGTCCGTTGGGCATGAACCTCTCGAGCATCCGCGATTACTCGACGGAGCAGCCGTTCGTCGACGTGTTCAAGCAGTCGCGGGACTGGATCTCCACCCGGGAGGGAGAGTGGGACGACAAGCGCCCCATCGCCACGAACGCCCGCGGCTGGGTGACGTCGCTGTTGCCCGGTCAAAGCGCCCGCAGCCTCGTCATGTGGGGCGACGTCCCCTATCCCAAGGGCACCTACAAGGTGCGCTGGAAGGGCAAGGGCACCATCAATTTCTGGCCCCAGGCCGACAGCGTGTCGTCGACAGGTGAGGGGAAATTCGACCTCAACGCCGACCCCAAGAAGGGGGGCATCGCCGTCACCATCACGAGCACCGACCCCGCCGACCCCATCCGTGACATCCAGATCATCCTGCCCGGCGCCGACGACAAGACCCGGTGGAACCCGGCCTTCCTCGCGGTCATCAAGCCCTTCTCGGTGCTGCGGGTCATGGACTGGCTCGAGACCAACAACAGCACCCTCAAGGCCGCCGCCGACCGCCCCGTGGTCGACAACGCCACCTGGGCCATCCATGGCGTGCCCGCCGAGGTCATCGCCGACCTCGCCAACACCACGGGCGCCGACGTGTGGGTCAACGTCGGCCACGAATGGTCTGATGCGCTTGTCGACGCCTTCGCCACCGCCCTGCGCGACACCATCGACCCCAAGCGCCGCATCTACGTCGAATTCTCCAACGAGGTCTGGAACGGCATGTTCACCCAGGCCCGGGCCATGAGCCAACAGGGCAGCGCGGCCGGCCTCTCCGACGACGCCTTCGCCGCCGGCCTCATGTGGCACACCCAGCGATCCGTCGCCGTGCATAAGCGCTTCGACGCCGTCTTTGGGGCCCGCAACACCCAGATTGTGCGAGTGCTGGGCGCCTGGGCGGCCAATGGCTGGTCCACGGGCGTCATGCTCAAGCACCTCGACAGCATCCATGGCGAAGTCGACGCCATCGCCATCGCCCCCTACTTCGGCGGCAACCTCGGCACCCCGGAGCAGCGCGGCAAGGTCCAGGGCATGGGCCAGCCCGAGCTGATGGCCGCCCTCGACGGCGCCGTCGACGAAGCCATCGCCTGGACGAAGGAGCAGGTCGAGACAGCCACCAAGCACAAGGTCGCCGTCATCGCCTACGAAGGAGGCCAGCATCTGGTGGGCATTGGTCCCGTCATGGACGACCCCCACGTCAACACGCTCTTTGATCGGGCCAACAGCCACCCAAAGATGAAGGATGTGTACCTGCGCTACCTCAACGGGTGGAAGCACGCTGGCGGCAGTCTCTTTGTGCATTTCACGACGGTGGCGCCTCCGGGCAAGTTCGGTCGCTGGGGCGCCATGGAACGCCTCGACCAGCCCCGCGCCGAGGCCCCCAAATACGACGCGCTGCTGACGTTCATCGAAGGCACACCCCGCTGGTACTGAGCCGGGACGATGCGGCAACGAACTCAGTCGATGCCGTCGGGCACAGCGACGCTGGCCAGCGCCGCATCGAGGCGACGGCGATGACGCGCCGTTGCTACCCACAGGCCCGCGCAGATCAGCACGAACCCGACGACACCGATGACCAGGCGCCAGGGCTCGCGGCCGTAGAGTGCGGCCCCGTCTCTGACGAGAAACGGCAACGCCACGACGAACAGGACCACCAGCGCGACGACGAAGCCGCGCACCGCGGTCGTCCAGCGCCGCGCCGCCCGCAACCGCTCGACCTCAAGGGCAACATAGGCGGCCGCAGTCGCCGAGGAGGACGACCAGGTTCCGCGCAGCGTGCGCCACAGGAGCGCGCACCACACGATCACGAACACGATCGAGCCACCGCCCAGCAGGCGAACCCCCGTCCCGCCGCCCACCATCGACGGCACCCAGAACGCGACGACGGCGATCGAGGCGAGCACCTCGACGGCGAAACGCGCCACCTGCCGTCGGTGGCCAGCTCGCGCCGCCGCTGCGAGTCCTTCGACGTCGACGGCCCGCTGCTCGGTCTGCCAGGTGGTCGCGAGGTCGTTCCAATCGGTCATGGGGTCTCCTGGGGAACATCGAGGGAGGCGACGGCCGCCAGCAGCGCGGCACGGGCCCGGTGCAGGCGGACACCGACGGCATTGGCAGTGCCACCGACGACGGCGGCCGTCTCATCGAGG
Source organism: uncultured Myxococcales bacterium (assembly GCA_903952805.1). Classification (GTDB taxonomy): domain Bacteria; phylum Myxococcota; class UBA727; order UBA727; family VGSZ01; genus VGSZ01. Next base: position 3,033 of record CAJBHN010000171.1, read on the forward strand.
CTGAGGCCCTCGAGGGCGAGCATGACGAGGAGGCGCTGATCGGCGCGCAGCAGGCGCAGCGCGCGTTGCAGACGATCGAGGCGCTGGCGGTGCTCGACGACGTCATGCGGCGACGGCGAGGTCGATGCGCGGCTCTCGACATCAACCGTACCGTCAAAGGCCTCGGTCCGTTTTCGCTGCGACGTCGCCGTACACGCCCGGTTGTGGGCCACGCGCCAAACGAAGGCGCGCTCTGGGCAGTCGCCCCGAAAGCGAGGCAAGGCGGCCAGCAAGGCGATGGCAATGTCCTGCAACAGGTCATCGCGCTCGGCGTCGCTGCGGGTCCATGACGTCGCGAACCGGCGCAGTGCCGGCCCGTGCTCGGTGAGCACGCGGCGGAGCCGGTCGGCGGAAGGTTCAGGGGCAGCGGTGGTGGCCATCACCGAGAGAGTCCGCGCATCGAGGAACTTCTTACATGCAGATCAGCGGTCATGCCCGCGCCGTCCAGGCGATGCCCGCCCGGTTCGACCGGAGACGACTACGGATGCTTGACGCAGTGTTCGACGAAGTCGAACAGGGCGCCTTCATAGTCGGGGTCGTTTTTGTCCTGCAGACGCAGCCGCAACCGATAGCTGGCGAGGCCGGCGGCGTAGGCGACGTTGGCGGCCCACAGATACGGGCGGCCATGGTGTTTGAGGAAATAGTGACGACGTGAATCCAACAGAAAACGCGGCGTGCGTTTCTTGAGGTCCTTCACGCCAGTGCTCGCTCCCGAGATGTGGGCGACGGAGGCGTCTCTGACAAACGCGACCTTGTAGCCCGCCTTCGCTGCCCGATGGCAGAGGTCTGTCTCTTCGTAATAGAGGAAAAAGGTTTCATCGAAGAGACCCACCTCCTCGAGGACGGCACGGCGAATCAACATCGAGGCGCCGGGTACCCAGTCGATCTCTTCGGTGTTGTGGGTCGGCGGCGACAACGGCACGGTGTGTTTGCGCAGGACCTTGCTGACGAGGCCCAGCCGCATCGAACTCTCGATCTCGCTCAACAGCGTCGGAAAGCGAAACGCGCCCGAATGGGGTTCGCCGTCGACGCCGTGGATGTAGCCGCCGGCCATGCCGACGTGCGGATGGTGATCGAGGTAGTCCACCAGCGTGCTGAGAGCCTGGCCTTCGATGAACGCATCGGAGTTCAGCAAATAGAAATAGTCGGGGGGCTCCTGGTCCGCGAGGCCACGGCGCAGGGCGATGTTGTTGCCGGCGCCGTAGCCGCCATTGTGGCCAGAGGCCACGACTTCGACGACGTCGTCGGCGCCGATCGCCTTCACCCGCGCACTGAGTTGCTCGAAGCTGCCGTCGCGGGAGTCGTTGTCGACGAGCATGACCCGACAGCCCGGGATGCGGCGCACCTCGGGCAGGAGAAGGTCGAGGGCCTTCTCGGTCATGTCGGCGGTCTTGTAGTTGAGCAAGCAGCAGAGGACGCGCATGCAGTGAGTGTCGGTCAGGGACCGTCAGCAGTGCAATGGCTGCCGACGCCAAGAGATGACGATTGTCGACGACGAGTTCAGCCCCGGGGCTGGTGTGGCGACATCCACGGTTGCGGTGGCACCTGGGTGGGAACACCCGGAGGCGGGACGTCGGAGCCGTCGCTCATGCCTCGGACAAGACCCATCAGTGCGCCGGCGAAAAAGATCGAGAAGTTGGTGAACAGGCCGTTGGGCAGCAAATCAACGGTAAACATCATGAGGATGCAGGCCGAGCCCACCAGCAACGAGCGGTCCTGGGCCGAGGCGAGGAATTTGAGTCGTTTGCGAAGCGCAAAGATCGGCGTCAGCAGCAGGGCGAAAAACGTGACGAAGCCAACGGCGCCGCGGATGCCGTAGACGTTGATCCAATAGCCGTCGCCGACCGAGGTGGGGTTTTCGCTCCACGAGGCAAACAGCATGTTGCGACGGAAGCGTCCCCAGCCGTACAGCACTTTTTTACTGGCGTGCTCCGAGAGCTTGGCCTCATTGGTGAATCGGTATTCCATGGAGGCGGCGCGTTCGGTGCCGAAAGTATCCTTGAACACCTTGATCAACTCCTTGTGGGGAAAAACCTCGGTGGCCCGCGAGACGGGATAGAGAAAAACCAACAGCGAAAACGCCATCAACACCCGCAGTTGCCATTTGGGCGCGAAGAAATGCAGCACGCCGCCAAAGAGAAACGCAAAGATGGCCGCGCCGACGGACTTGCACGCCAACAGCACAATCAACAACGCCACCGCCACATGGCGTCCTCGCAAGCGAAACACCGTCGGCGTTTTGGCGAGGGTCAAGACGAGGCCGGCCAGGACGGCGGCGGCGAGAAACAGCGTCAGCCCCAGGCCATGGTTCATGAACACCATGGGGCGATATCCGCCATCACGAACGGTCTGGATGAAGTCGTGTTGGGCAAAGCCGTACACCCAGTTATGCATCTGGGGGCTCAGCAGGATCTCGATGAAGATGAAGGGGACATAGACAATGGCCCCCAATTGAATGGCCTTCAGCAGCGTCTTGGCGTCTTCGCGGGTCGTGAACAGGGCTCGACCCAACACGAACGGAATCAAATACGTGTAGACGTCGCCGACGCCGACCGAGACGGCCTCCCACGTCGACAGCGGCGGCAAAAAAGCAACGCCATGATTCAGGGGCTCTTTGTTGACCATGGAGGTGCCAAAGGCCCCAACCATCATCACGAGGATCCAGAGTTCGGCGCCGCGCAATGGTTTGGCGGCAATAAGCTTGCGGCGGGCCGCGCCCACCAGCAGCACCCCGAGCAAGGCGCCGATGGCGGCGACCTCTTGCTTGCCGAGGGGCTGAAACGGCACCACGAGTTCGGTCTTTTCGGGAAGAAACAGCATCGAGCCCATGAAGGCGATGAGCACCGCGATGGTGGGCTTGAAACGCGCGAACGCCGCCAGGCAGATGACCGGCCAGACAAGGATCGCCAAAAATGCCAGGGCGTTGGGCACCCGACGGACTTAGCAGGCTCAAGACGCCCGCGTCGACCCCGGTATGCGCCATGAGGCAAGTGCCGGCCTGGAACACAAGGCAGGGTGCGGGTTGAGCGGCTTCGTCGACCGCCCGCGACTACTCCCGCTGCGGCGGGTAGTGCTGCACATCGGGAAAGTTCGGTCTTCGGGACACAATGGTCCCGGCAAACGCCCGCTCAACCATCCACTCAACATAGCTGTCGATCAACCCCTGGTCCATCCCCCCCGCCAAGAGTACGCGCGCCATCTTGCTGCCAAACGCCTGCATTTGCTCCAGTGAAAGCCCGGCCTCGACGTCTTCGAAGCTCATTGTCTCCACGGGTTGACTTGCCTCATCAATATCAAACGTAACGCCCTCCCAGGAGTCTTGCGTGCCTCCCATCAGGCGCGAAACCGCCGTACCATCGGCCACGCGAATCTTCACGTGACCTCCTCGATCGATGTTGAAGAAACAATGGATCACGCCTGGCAGGTTGCTCAACTCGACAAGCTCCAGTTCGAGAAGCTCAGTCGCACGGGGATGTGCGCGGCAGTCGCTGTTCACGTTGACGACTTCGGGAACATTGCGGACGGCGAGTCCATACCCATCGTATTCAACACGGCGAAGCAGTGGATTCCGGAGACCGTTGACCGACACGCCGAGCTCGGCGTCCCTGTTCGTGATCCGCAGAACCGGGTCCTGGTAACCCTCCAGTTCCACAACGCATCCCTGTGCCAAGAGCCGTTCCACATCGGCCTGAGTGTGTGCGCCGCATGTGGGTGGACCATCATCGCCCCCGTTGCAGCCGAAGGATGCCGGAGAACTGAGCAGAAGACCCAGGACGATTTGTCGAAAACGGCACACGTCTTTAGTCATTGGTGGCCCCCTGCTGGTCGTTGGAAGATTCGATGGCGTCCAGCGCTGCAGCATCACCTGTGAAAATAGAGAGATGATTGGCTTGGTAGTCTTTCCAGTTGTTTCCGTCATAGCCGAATTCGTCCCGACATCGATTGTCGAACGGCGCGGGGAAACAAAGGCGTGGATATGACCGAAGCACACGGACGACGTGCCCCAGATCTCGGTTGGTCATAGCATCGTTGGTGGTGCCAGGTGGCCGGTCGACGATATCCCAAAACGAACGGGCAACGCAGGTTGCGCGCCGATGGCCGCTGACGCCGGAGCCGC
>CAJBHN010000172.1 GCA_903952805.1 uncultured Myxococcales bacterium
GGCGGCGGCGGCGCCATGCCTCGGCCCCGGGCCCCCGCGGCCTTGGGCGCACCCGGTGCGATATGTGGGGCCATGTGTGCGACAGAATGTGGAAATTTGTCCCACCCAGAGAAGAGCTGGGGCAGGTCCGACGGCAGGGGCCGATAGCCCTTCAGACGGGCCGGCTGGGCCCGGCCCAGGCGCCACGACTGCACAATGGGCAGGGTGCAGGCCCGGTTGAGCGTCGACGTGGAGACGGCCAGGTCGACGTCGTCCCAGTCCTCGCCCGTGGCCTGGGCCACCAGGGCACCCAGGATGAGGCGGGCTTGCACGCGGCCCGCGTTGCCGGCGCCGGCAGCGCGCTGCAGGTGCAGGGCGTAGCTGGGGACCCAGCGGGCGGCCGCGACAAAGTACTCGAGTTCCAGGCTGCCGCCGTCGGGGGCGCTGACGGTGGCCTCGAGGCCTCGCAGCACCCGGGGCGCATGACCATCGACGACGCCCTGGCTCTCCAGCTCGCGCAGCGTGCGCTGGTGGCGGCGCTCCTCGTCGTTGAGGGACGTTTCGAGGGCATCGAGGGCGGCGACGCGGTTGGTCGACCCCGACAGCGCCTGCAGCAGGGGCTCGAGGGTCAGGCTGGTGGCGACGTCGGCGGGGGGCAGCTCCACCGAGACGTCGTCGAGGGCTCGCAGGGCCTGCAGGCTCCGACGACGTTGGGCCACACCCATGATCGCCAGGCGGGCCTCGAGCAGGGCGCTGTCGTCGACGCGGGCGCCGCCGGCGCTGACCTGCACCTGGCACCGCTCCTCGACCAGGCCGACGCTGACCGCGCCGGCGCCGCTGCCCGGACGCAAGCGCACGGAGTCGTCGACGAGGCGCAACGGCAACCCGACGATGGCGATGCGGTCGGCCCCCGGGGGAACCTCGACCTGGCGAGTGAGCAGGGCGCCGTTGCCAAAGACAACGACGCGCTTGAGGTGGCTGGCTGCAACCTGGACCGTCATGGGGACGGGGATAGCACGGAGCCCCGGCGGCGATCCCTTCGCCCGGACCCAGCACAGGGCCCTGCAAACAGAAACAGGCGTCGGGGGGCCGACGCCTGCTCGCTGCAGTCAGGGCGACGTCGTCACGGGGACGACGGCATCATCACTGTCCGGACTTGGCCTCAGCGGCGTGATCGCGCTTCTTGCCGTTCTGTGGCCGCGTCTTGCCATTGGTGCCGCGGTAGATCTTGCCTTTGCGCGAACGCAGGTCGCCCTTGCCCATGTGGTCCTCCTTGCCCGACTCCCGTCGGAGACGTCCGACGTCTAGACCGTCGATGCCGCGCCAGCAAGCCCGACGACGTCTTGCCGGCTATCGAACCACCAGCTTGGCCAGGGGCCCGGTGAAGCTGACGCACCGGGTCTTCATCGGGTCGCAGGGCCAGCGGACGCCTTCGGTGCGCACCCAGCGCAGCGTGAGACGGCTGTCCTTGTGCAGACCAAGGCGCTGCAGCTGGGGCCAGAGCGGAAAGCAATGATGGGCGCCGGTGGCGTCGGCGGAGACGTAGGCCCGGATGGCCCCGCCATTGAAAAGGGAGACGGAAGCGGCGTCTTCGGCCGTGATCGCCAACTCAAGGGTCTGACCGGCGTAGACGGGATCAACGTCGACCTGCAGGCACACGCCGGGCCAGTCGTCGGCGGCCGGCTCCTCCGTGGACGGTGCAAGCTTGACCGACACGCAGGGCACCGTGACGCCGTCGTGCCGACAACGCACCCCCTCAGGCCCGGTGGCCCTCTCAGCTCGCCGCTGGGGCAATGGGCGAAAGCGAAGTTCCGCCGTCCGAAACGAAATCACGGTGTGGAAGCGCATCAGGACGTCGTTGCCAAGCAAGCCGAACCCCTCACCGCTGTCGATGGTGGAGCTGACCGCCAGCACCCGGCCCACCGGTACCTCGGCGTCCCCCAGCAACAGCGGTGTCATGACGAAGCGGCCGCGGGCTTCTTGCTCGCCGGCGACGCCGACGGTGATGCTGGAGTAGGCGAGGTCGGCGGGGATGCCGGCGTTGACGCCGACCGCAGCGGGCACCGATGTGTTCCACGCGCCGGTGTCGACGAGGAACTCGAAACGGGCCTTCTCCCTGCCGACGGCGGCCCCCGCCACCACCAACTGCCGATCGCCAACCTGCAGGGGGACCACAACGTCGTCGCTGCGGCGGGGCGCACTGCCGGGCGGGAACAGACCAACCAACCCCTGGTCGGCGGCGATGAACAGATCGACGGCGGCCAGGATGTCGGCGCCGATCAAAAACAGATCGGGGGCATTGCCCAGCACGCTGATGGTGACGTTTTTGAACTGGCGCTGACCCAGTTCCAGGCTACCGACCTGAATCTTTTCACCAATGACGACGTCGCCGTGGGCGTCGACGGCGCGCACCGGCATGCCCCGCGGTGTGTCATCGGACAAAGCGCCCAGGCGCACAGCGACGGCCTCGGACATCGTGGTGCCCATAGCACCCGTGTCCAGGACCGCCGGCACCACGTGACCATTGACGCGAACGTTGACGGTGAGTTGCATCGACAGCAGCGGGGCCTCGATCGGGAGCCACTCGCCATTGGGATACAGGCGAGGCAGGTCACTCACGTCAGAGCCCAGGGCGGACATCAGCGGATCGGGCATTCGCGACCGGGGCAGGAGCGACCTGGCCGACGACGACGACGGCGACGACGGCGACGCCCACGACGTCGACGCACAAGACAGCGCACCGACGATCAACACC
>CAJBHN010000173.1 GCA_903952805.1 uncultured Myxococcales bacterium
GCCAGCGATGCGGCCAGGGTGACGACGACGAGGGGCGTCGCAAATGCACCGAGCACCGGCACGCGATAGCGCCAGGCGGCCCAGACGAAGATCACGGCCATCACCAACGCGAGGCCAGACAGCGCTTCCTGCCCATCGGTAAATGGCAAGGTGCCAACGGCGGCGGCCCGGACCCCTTTGCCGGCGACGTGCAAAGCGATGCCCGCCACCAACGCCCGCAATCCCCAGGGCGCCAGCGACGACGTCCTTTGCCCACGGGGCAGCAGGAGCAGATGAGCCAAAAACAGCGCCGTGGCGGCGGCGTAGGCCACCAGGGCGCCCACCAGGATGGCCATGGACATGGGTGATCCGTAGGAAGTCCGGGCCCAGTCCACAACCCGTCGCAGGCGTGTTGACAGTCACGTCGACGAAACCTACGCCGCTTCTGGTGTGGGTCGGTAGCTCAGTTGGTAGAGCAGCGGACTTTTAATCCGTTGGTCGGGGGTTCGAATCCCCCCCGACCCACCATGAATCGGACGACGTCGGCGGCGACGCGTCCCCCCGGGAGTCGCCATGTTCACCGGCCTGGTCGAAGACACCGGCACCGTCGAGCGCGTGACGGGGACCGCCAGCGGCGAGCGCATCGTTGTCACGACCGATCTTGACCTCCACGACACCGACATCGGCGACTCCATCGCCGTCGACGGCGTCTGCTTGACCGTCACGGCCCTGGAACATGGCGCCGGTGGACAAAAGACCCGCGTCTCTTTCGACGCTGGCCCAGAGACGCTCAAGGTCACGGCCTTTCGAGGCGTGGTTCGGCCCGGGCGCCGGGTCCACCTGGAGAGGGCCCTGCGGCTGGGTGATCGCCTCGGCGGACACATTGTCGCCGGCCACGTCGACGGCACCGGCACGCTGCGCGAGCGCCGTCCCCAGGGCGACACGCTGTATCTCTCGTTCACGGCGCCAGAGACGGTGCTCGAACTGTGCATTCCAAAGGGAAGCATCACCATCGACGGCGTCAGCTTGACCATCAACGGCGTCGACGACGGCGGCTTCGAGGTGTGGCTCATCCCCCACACCCTGACCAAGACCCACCTGCTCGACTTGCGCGTCGGCGACCTCGTCAACCTTGAAAGCGACGTGATCGGCAAATACGTCAAGCGTCTGACGGCCCCGCACACGGGCGCGGCGACGGCTGGTCGCATCGACGAGAGCCTGCTGGAGCGCGCCGGATTTCTCGGTCGACGCTGACCCGCAGCCCGCCCACGCCGGCCGGCCCACGACCAACGCCTGCCGGCCCCTGACAGACACCTGCCCACGAACCTGCTACCCGACGCCACGATGCGAGCCTGGGTTGCCAGTTCCCTGTCCACCAACCCTGCCGAGGCCATCTTGGACGTGGGGGCTCGTCTGCGGGTCCTGGGCGCCCCGTCCGCCACCGGTCGCCCCCACAGCGGTGCGGCGCTGTGCTTTGTCGGCGCTCAGCTCGCCCATGAGGGCAAGGCCATGCACGACGCCCTGGGCGATCTGCTGTCGCCCATGCCCTACATCACCTGGGTCGGGCCCAGCGTGTTTCACGACCAGCGGGTGCCCGAGAAGAGGCCAGGCCTGGTCGTGGCCGTCATCGACGACGTCGACGCCGAACTGCGCCACACCCTGTGGGATCAGCACGGGATGCCGATGGCGGCCAACCTGCTGGCCGATGGCCTGCCAGCGTCAGCGCGTTTTCTCAGCATCTCCCCCGCCAGCGGCCCCGGCGGCCTCGACGTCCTCGCCGCCATCGACGAGGCCGGCGGCGACGTCCTCGGCGCCATCGCCCACCGTCGACAACATCTGCGGCCTGGCATCACCGCCCTCAACCTGCGCGGCGTCCGCTTTGTGACCGCCGTCGCCCAGGCCGCGCGCCAGCTTGGACCGGTGCGGATCGTGACGGCGGCCCAGCAGAACGTCATCCGCGAACTCGACGGGCGCCCGGCCCTGGAGCAGCTGATGGCCGACTTGCCAGGCCCCCTCAAGCAACAGCTCGGGCGTCTGGGGGGCAGCCTGTTTGCGTCGTTTGGCGTCGAGGACGACGACACCTCGGTGCTGCGCAGCATCACCGGCATCGACCCCCGCACCGGCAGCGTCGCGGTCTCCGACCAGGCCAAGGTCGGCGCCGAGGTCGCGTTTTCATTGCGCGACCAAAGCGCCGCCCGCGACGACCTCGAAACGGCCCTCGGCGCGCTTGAGAGCGCGCTGGTTGGGCGGAAGCCATCGTTGTTGGTGGTGTTTTCGTCGTCGGCGCGAGACGCGGCCCTGCTGGGCGCCCCCTTGTGGGATGTGACGCGGGTGCTGTCGCGCTTCGGCCCCGACGTGCCCGTCGTGGGCGCCGCCGTTGCCGGCGAGTTGGCGCGGCTGGGGGCGACCACGCTGGTGATGGGGCACACGGTCGTCATCGGCGCCGTCGTCGCTGACTGAGCCGTCAGGGCTGAAGCGTCCGGGCTGAACCGTCCAGGCTGAACCGTCCAGGCTGAAGCGTCCGGGCTGAAGCGTCCAGGCTGAAGCGTCCGGGCTGAGCCCAAAAAAAGACCCACACAAGCGTGTGGGTCTTTTCTTGGGACAACCCCAGCGCCTCAATGCGCGTGCGCGTGGCCGTCGCCGCCGTCGACCCCCGCGGCGCGGGGAGGAGGCAGCCCCTTGAAGGCCGGATGGCGGTCGGCGCCGCCCGTGAGAATCAAGGCGTACACCAGGGGACCGAAGGGTCGGGCTTCCTTGCCGTTGACCAGCAGCAGGGGGGTGCCTTCCAGATGGAGGGCGAGACCGGTCTGGATGTCGGACTGCAGCTTGGCGTCGGTCTCTTTGCTGGCCACGCACGCCTCAAGCTTTTTGCGGTCGCGGAACGGCTTGAGCGCCTCGTAGACGGCGTCGACGGTCTGGGCCCGGGCGGCGAAGAGCGCGCTGGAAGCCTCGAAGGCCTTGGCGTCGCCTTCCATGCAGATCTGGACCTTGGCCCCGATGCAGCGAGCGCCGTCTTCGCTCTTGCGTTGGACGCCGGCATTGCAGACGCCGTCGAGGGGGAAGTGGCGGGAATCGACCGCGAACAGCCCCGGCGGCACGCTCTTGGCGATTTCCTTCATCGTCTCGTGCAGCATGGCGCAGTGGGGACAGAGGGGATCGGTCCAATCGGTCAGCTTCACGGGGGCATTCTTGTCGCCGAAGCTGAACGCGCGGGGAGCCGGGACCTCGGCGACCTTGCTGTCGCGATAGTCCCGCAGCAGGTCGCTCATCGCCTGCATCGCCTGGGGATCAAGCGTGGCGACAAAGCGCTCCAGCAACTCGTCACGGGCGGGATCGCCAGTGCCGGGCCCGACGAACATGTCAGTGGTCTTGGCCGGCGTGGGCGCCGCCGCCGGGGGCGTGGTCGGCGTCGACGGCGTGGCCGACGCCACCGGCAGCGCGAGCTTCTTGGGGGCATGGGGCGTCTGCATCCCGGGGTAGACGAGCAAGCCAAAGCAGGCGGCGACGATGACGCCGGCGATGGCGATGCCACGCGGCGCCTGTTGAAAGCCTGTGTCGCGCGTGCGCATCCACACGACGCCGCACC
>CAJBHN010000174.1 GCA_903952805.1 uncultured Myxococcales bacterium
CATGGGGGCTTTCGATCTCCCCTTGATTCCTCTCGCCATCGGCGCGGTCTTCCTCGGCTACCTGGAAGCTGGCACCCATGGGCTGTCGACCATGTTGGGCGCGAGCGTTCAACACGTCCCCGAGGTCCACGTGGCGCCGACGTCGCTTGGTCTCGTTGCCTTCGCATTGGCTCTCGTCGGCGTCGGCTGCGGCGTCTGGTTGGCGCGTCGACCCGAGAAAGGATTGCCACTGCCCGGGGGCGAGCTCTCCAGCAGCGTCCTGGGCGAGTTGCAGAGCATCCCTGTCGGCGTCGCTGGCATCCACAACGGCACGGTTGGCCGCTACCTGTTCGTGACGGTCCTGGGTACAGCCCTCGTCGCCGGGCTGGCGTCGCGGACGTCGTTGGCGCCATTGCCGACCCGACTGGGCTCGACCGGCGCAGCCAGCGCTCCCGTCGATGCGCAGCGTCGGAGTGGTCGTCCCAAGGCGCCAGTCCGTCGGGTGGACGCACCCAAACAGCCAGCTGCTCAACCGAAGCCGCAGGACGACAAGCCCGCTGACCCGAACGCGCCAAAACGTCCCTCCCGCCTGCCTCCCCAGTTCGAAAAGGCCCTCCGTGACGGCACCTTGAAGCCGATGCGGCCCACCGAAGGAGCCACCCGATGACCCCCAACCTCGCCGCCCTCAGCTGGGTCAACCGCGCCGAGATTGTTCTCGTTCTTGGTGTCCTCGTCTTGCTGGCCTCGGCCCCCAAGATCGACCGGTCTCGCCTGGCGCCGCTGATGATTGGCCTCGTTGCCGCCGGCGCCGCGTTCGCCTTTGGGTTGCAGGAAAGCAGCCTCGACCGCTACGGCCTGATCGTCATCCCGGTCGTGATGGGGTTGGGTCTATTGCTGCTGAGTTCTGCCGAACTCTTTGACCGTCGCCAGACGCCAGAGGCTGCGGCGCTGATTCTCGTCGGCGGCATTGGCGCCATCGTCCTTGTCGACGGCAACAGTCTGCTTGAGATGGCCCTCGGCGTAGAGATGATTTCCCTCGTCGGCGCTGCCCTGGTCTCGCTCGGGCAGGGACGTCGTCCCCTCGAGGCAGGCTTCAAGTACTTCGTGCTGACGGCCGTGACCTTCGCGACGCTCCTGTTTGGTATGGCGCTGATATTCCTCGCCACGGGATCGCTGCAGGTGCCGGCCCTGGGCTCCGTGGCTCCGAGCCTGCTTCCCTTCGCCCAGTTGGGCGTGGCGTTCTTTGCCATCGGCCTGTGCTTCAAGTTGGCGGTGTTGCCTGTCCACTTCGGCGCCCTTGATGCCTACACGGCCGGTCCGTCATCGTTTGTCGGCTACGTCATGGTCGTCTCCAAGCTCGGTGCCGCCGTCGCGCTGGCTCGGTTGGCCTCGGGCGCGGCGGATGTGTTGGCCATGCCTCTGATCGTCGTCGGCATCGCCACCATTGCGTTCGCCGTCGTCGCCTCCTTCGCCCAGACCGACCTCCGTCGACTGTTGGCATACTCTGCCGTGGCCCATGCGGGTTTCCTTGCCGTCGGTGCCGGCAGCGGCCTTGATGGCGCCCAGGCCGTCGCGTTTTACGTCATCGGCTACGGCGCCGCCGCGATGTTGGCGTTCGCCTGCCTGGCGGGCACGGGGACGGCACCGCTGTCGATCGCGTCGCTTCGTCCAGGTGGTGCCCTGCAGCTTGGACCGGCCCGCGCCATTGGTCTGATGATTGCATTGCTGTCGATGGCGGGTGTTCCGCCCCTGCCAGGCTTTTGGACCAAACTCGCGATTCTCCGCGTCTGCTACGACCACTGGGGCACGACGGCGACGGCCCTCGTCGCCCTCGGCGGCGTCGTCGGCATCATCTACTATCTTCGTCCGTTGCCCGACCTCCTCGCTCAGGCCCGCGAGACCCGCGGGCAGGGGACCATGGAGAGTCTGGTCGCCGTCGGTGTCGGCATTGCTCTGGTCGTATTTCTGTCGGTGGTGCCGAGCGCAGCCTGGGCACTGGCCCACTGAACGGGAACGCGCCCCACAGTCTCGACGACGCCCGGGGGTCCCGGGCGTTTTCCATTCTGGCGCCGACCGAGCAGGGCCCGACGTTTTCGCTGAGGCGCAACGGCGAGCGACCTTGTAGAGAAGCTTCCGTCATCGACCCGGGCGACAGCCCGTGTCGATGACGATTGTTACCTCGCTCCGATCGGGGCGAGCCCATGCAGTGTGTCAGGGGTGGGGCCGTCGTATCGCTCCAACCCGGAGGTCCCAATGATCACAGTCGTGCTCCCCAATGGTGCAGAGAAGCAACTCGAAGACGGCCAAAACGCCCTCGATCTCGCCAAAGCCATCTCGTCGGGCCTCGCCGACCAGGTCGTCGTCGCCAGGGTCGACGGTCAGGTGCAGGACCTCCGCGTCCCCCTCAAGACCGGCCAGAAGGTCGAGCTGTTGAAGGCCGACACTCCCGAAGGCCGCGACACCATCAACCACTCCGCCGAGCACGTCCTCGCCCTCGCCGTGTGCCGCCTCTTCCCCGGTGCCAAGGTCACCATGGGTCCAAAGACCCACGAAGACGGCTTCCATTACGACTTCGACGTCGGCCGCGCCTTCGGGCCCGATGACCTCGAGAAGATCGAGGCCGAGATGCAGAAGATCATCGAGGGCAAGACCGCCTTCTCGATGGTCGAGGTCAGCAAGGCCGAAGCCCTCAAGGTCTTCGACCAGCACGGCCAGAACAACGAGTACAAGCACGAGATCCTTGGCTGGATCCCCGACGACACCGTCACCCTCTACAGCAATGGCGACTTCGTCGACCTCTGCCGTGGTCCCCATCTTCCCCATGCAGGCTTCATCAAGGGCCTCAAGGTCATGGCGGCGTCGGCGGCCTATTGGCGCGGCGACAACACCAAGCAGTCGCTGCAGCGCGTTAAGGGCATCGCCTTCCCCAAGAAGGATGAGCTGCAAAAGCACCTCAGCCATCTCGACGAAGCCAAGAAGCGCGACCATCGCCGCCTGGGCAAGGAACTCGAGCTCTTCCTGGTCTCCGAGCGCTACGACGACCACGACTACCCCGTCGACGGCGTGCTGGAGATCTTCGTCGAGATTCGCACCAGCGCCGCCCTCGAAGGCCGCAACGTCGACCAATGGTTGGTGCTCGGCGTCGTCGAACGCATCCGGGCCATCACGGGCGGTCGCAAGATCGAACTCAAGCGCCCCGACATCAAGGTCGACGCCGCCCTCACCGAGCACCAGATCGCCCTCGAGGTCTTCGTCGTCGGTCATCTGAGCACCGAGCATCGCCACCTGATCGAGAAGCTCGGCGACGACGAGACCTTCATCGCGCGAGCCAAAGCGTCCGAGCCCGACGTCGAGATGGCCGTCGCCACCCGCTACGACAACAACATCACCGAGGAGATTGGACCCGGACTCGTGATGTGGCTGCCCAAGGGCGGTCGCCTGCGGACCATCATCGAGGAGTTCTGGCGCCAGCTGCACTTCGCCGGCGGCTACGAGATCGTCTACTCACCGCACATCGCCAAGACCGATTTGTGGAAGGTGTCGGGCCACTGGAACTTCTACCGCGACGGCATGTTCTCGCCGATGTCGATCGACGGCCACGACTACGTCTGCAAGCCGATGAACTGCCCGTTTCACTGCTTGATGGTCAAGAGCCGCCAGCGCAGCTACCGCGAGTTCCCCATGCGCCTGGCGGAGCTGGGCACCGTGTACCGCTACGAGCTCGCCGGCGTCATGCACGGCCTGATGCGCGTGCGCGGCTTCACGCAGGACGACGCCCACCTGTTTTGCCGCTGGGATCAGGTCGACGCCGAAATCGATCGGGTGCTGGGCTTTATCTTGAAGATGCTCAAGGCCTTTGGCTTCACCGAGTTCGAGGTCAACCTCTCGACGCGCCCCGAGAAGTTCGTCGGCAGCCTCGAGGATTGGCAGAAGGCGGAGTCGGCGCTCGAGGCCTCCATCAAGCGCACGGGTTTGCCGTACCAGGTCGACGTCGGCGGAGGCGCCTTCTACGGCCCCAAGATCGACATCAAGCTCGTCGACGCCCTCGAGCGTCGCTGGCAATGCTCGACCTTGCAGTACGACTTCAACAACCCCGAGCGCTTCAACCTGGAGTTCGTGAACTCCAAAGGCGAGCGAGAGCAGCCGGTCATGCTGCACCGGGCCCTGCTTGGCAGCATTGAGCGTTTCATTGGCATCCTCGTCGAGCATTACGCCGGCGCCTTCCCGGCGTGGCTCTCGCCGGAGCAGGTGCGCGTCGTGACGGTGTCTGACCGCCACAACGATCACGCGACCAAGCTGGCGGCGGCCATCACTGCCGCTGGCCTGCGGGCGACGTTCACGGAGTCGTCCGACAAGCTCGGCGCCAAAATCCGCTCGGCCCAGATGGAGAAGGTCCCGCTGATGCTCGTCGTCGGCGACAAAGAGGTCGAGCAGAACGGCGCCACGGTCCGCCTGCGCGATGGCACCGACCAGGGCTTCATGGACACTGCGAATCTGTTGCCCTGGCTGCAGACCCAGTGCGCCTTGCCGGTGGTCGAGGCGTAAGGCCAACGGCCTGCCTCCCGGCTCACGCCGGGCGAAAGGCGTCTTTCAGGTGGGTGACGCCGTCGTCGGTGACAACGACGACATCGAAGCGGCAGAAACGCCGGTTCAGCATCGGACCCAGATAGCGAGCAGCGGCGCGGATCACGCGCCGTTGCTTTTTGGGGGTGACGCTTTCCAGGGCGTCTCGGGTCAGTACCCGGGCCCGCACCTCGACAAAGACCATGATGTCGCCGTCTTCGGCCACGAGGTCGAGTTCGTCGTGGCCGACGCGGACGTTGCGGCCGACGATGGTGTAGCCACAGTTCCTCAGATAGAGTTCAGCACGGCTTTCGCCCGCGTCGCCAGTTTGCTGTTGGCTGGTGCGACGGGGCGCGTCGGCATCGCTCACGACGTCGGCCCCCGCTCGGCCTGGGCGAGCAAGGCCGCCTTGACCGGCGCGAACGAGCGGCGATGGAGTGGGCAGGGGCCGTTGGCGGCGAGGGAAGCGAGGTGGGCGGGGGTGGGATAGCCCTTGTGAACATCGAAGCCGTAGACGGGGTAGTGCGCGTGCTCGACGATCATGCGCCGGTCCCGGGTCACCTTGGCAAGGATGGAAGCCGCCATGATGGGTTTGGACAGGGAGTCCCCCTTCACGAGGGTGCGCTGCTGAACCCGGCCGGGGATCGGGGCCTTCTGGTTGCCATCGAGCAGGGCCCCCTGGACCGGGCGACCCAACATCGCCTCGCAGGCGGCGAGGGCGTCGGCCATGGCTGGCAGCGACGCCCGCAGGATGTTGCTGTCGTCGATGGCGCCAGCTTCAGCCACTGCAATACCGAAGCCGAGGGCATGGGCCTTGATGAGGGGATAGAGGGCTTCGCGGGCGGCTTCGTCGAGCTTTTTGGAGTCGTTCAGGCCGGCGAGGGCCGCCGGCAGCGGCGTGGGCAGCACCACGCAGGCGGCGACCACGGGCCCTGCAAGCGGACCTCGTCCCGCTTCATCCAGGCCAGCCACCAGGCCATCAAGTTCCCGTGCCCAGCAGAGGGCCGGATCCTC
>CAJBHN010000175.1 GCA_903952805.1 uncultured Myxococcales bacterium
AGCATCCACAGGGCGGTGCGTCGGGCCCGCTGTCGCTGTTTGGCGGGGGTGGGGCGCAGCCCCCTGTCGTCGAGAGACGGCCGGTCGCGCTGGACCAACAGCCACACGCTCAGGCAGGCGATCACGGCATGAATAATGCCGCCGCTCCCAAGGCCGATGACGACCTCTTCGTGGGGCCGGTAGAGCCAGGGCAACATGGTGCCCAAAAAGGTGAATGCCGCCGACGCCAGCGTGATTTTGTCGGCGAGACTGAAGCCACGCCACAAGGTACCGCTCTCCCGGAGGAGTTCTTCAGCCTCGACCGCGACGTCATCGATGATGCTCCCGTCGATGGGGCGTTGGGCGCCGTCGTCGCGCAGGGACGAGGAGGAACGGGCAGGCGGGGCCGATGGCTGGGTCGGGGCCGAAGCCGGCGTCGACGTAGGGCGCGACGGTGGACGAGCGAGCGGACGATCGCGTTGCTCCCGCGGTTCCGCCGCCGACGGACGCTCCAACCGCTCAGCCGGCCGGGGAGCCGCGGGCGTTCGACCTTCGCGGTTGATGGGCTCGAAATCCGGGGGCCGATGCTCGGCACGCCCTTCGGGCCGATGCTCAACGCGGCGAGGCTGCACCACCGGGGCGCCTGGCGCCCCTGGCACCCCCGTCGTGCGCCGCTCGGCCCGGGCCTTCATCTCGCGGTTGTTGGAATGCTCGCGACCCAGCCGATCGGCCTCTGACGCGGCGTCGCGACGGCGTTCGTCCTCGGCGATGGTCGGTGATGACGGCTTGGGCGGCGACATGCTCCTCTATGGTCGGGTAAGGGGGCGACGCCGTCAAACGGCCCCGCATCCGAGGCAGTTGGCGCTGACGGGGCCGCTGGTTCGGCGGACTCGCGACCGACGCATCATGGATGGCCGACGGCGCCGACAGATGGCGAATGGAACGACGGCCATCCCAACCGACACCGATGCCAGGTTGCGAGTGGGTGATGGCGCATCACGACGACCCCGGCGGCGCCTGGTGTCCTGGCACGCGATGTGACGAGGAGGTGGCAGAGGTCCCCACCATGCAAACCGTCTTGTCAGCCACCGTTCACGGGGTCGAAGCCCTGCCTTGCGCCGTCGAGGTCGATGTGACCCCCGGGCTGCCCGCCATCGATGTGGTGGGCCTGGCCGAGGCCTCGGTCCGCGAAGCGCGCGTCCGGGTGCGGGGCGCCATCGGACACACAGGCTTTGGCTTTCCCGTCGGGCGCATCGCCGTGAACCTGGCGCCGGCCCACCTGAAGAAAGACGGCACCGGCTTTGACCTGCCCATTGCCGTTGCCCTGCTGGCCGCCCACGGCGACATCCCTGCTCGCCGCCTCGACAACACGCTGTTCTTTGGCGAACTGAGCCTGGATGGCTCGGTACGTCCCGTGCGTGGCGCCTTGTTGGCCGCCGAGGCCGCACGCATGGCCGGCTGCAGTGTCGTCGTTGTCGCCGCCGACAACGGCGCCGAAGCGGCCCTCGTGCGCGGGGTCACGGTGCGGGGCGTCAAACACCTGCGCGACGTCGTGGGCTACCTGCGCGGCGACGACAACGCAGCCCCCATTGCCCAGCCGGCGACGTCGGTGGTGCGGGCGTCGCTCCCGGACTTGTCGGAAGTGCGGGGGCAACCCCTGGCTCGCCGCGCCATCGAAATCGCCGCCGCCGGCGCCCACCACATCCTGCTGGTTGGTGGCCCCGGCTCGGGAAAGACGATGATCGCCCGACGGCTGCCCGGGATCCTGCCGCCCCTGCTGCACGACGAGGCAATTGAGGTCACGCGTATTGCTTCCGTGGCGGGCTTGAACATCGGCGGTGGCCTGGTCGGCCAGCGGCCGTTCCGGGCGCCCCACCATTCGACAACGTCAGCAGGGCTGGTGGGTGGCGGCGCGCCGATCGCGCGTCCTGGAGAGTTGTCCCTGGCGCACCATGGCGTGCTGTTTCTCGACGAACTCCCCGAGTTCAACCGCCAAACCCTCGAAATGCTCAGAGAACCCCTCGAAGGCGGTGAAGTGGCGTTGTCGCGCGCGGCCGGCGTCGTCGTCTACCCCGCGCGCGCCCTCGTGGTGGCCGCGATGAACCCCTGCCCCTGCGGCATGATCGGCCATCCGCGCTTACGCTGTCGCTGCAGCGGCGCCGAGGTGGCTCGCTACCAGGCGCGGGTGTCGGGACCACTGCTGGACCGGATCGACCTGCATGTCGACGTCCCCGCCGTCGACCTTGCCACCATGGCCGACACCAGCCCCGGCGAAGCGTCAGCCGTCGTCGCGGTGCGGGTGGCGGTGGCGCGGGCACGACAGCAAGAGCGTCAGGGCAAGGTCAACGCCCAACTCGAACCCGGCGAACTCCAGCGCCTGGTACGACTCGACACCGGTGGACGGGCCCTGTTGGTGCGGGCGATGGAGCGGCTGGGACTGTCTGGACGCGGCTATGACCGGGTTCGGCGGGTGGCCCGCACCATCGCCGATCTCGACGGCCACGACGAGGTTGGCGTCGCCCATGTCGCGGAAGCCTTGCAACTGCGTCGACGAACCGACGGTGGCGCCATCGTTGGCGGCAGCGCCGCCAGCGCCCCGGCCCTGAGCTGACCCAACCCGTCAATCGGCAAAGGCGACGTCGGTTTTGAGGGTCACCGCCGAAGGCGGCGCCAGCACCACCGCCAACACGGCAGCAGCGCCCCCGAGGAGGACCAGAGCGCCGACGACGCCGCCTGCGACCACGGCGGTGGTCAGGCTCCCGTCGTCGGTGGCGGGAGCAACGGCGCCGTCGTTGTGCTCAAGGGGGGCGGCGGTACCGATTGCGGCCAGCGACAACACGGCAACCTCGCCGTCGAATTGGTCGAGGGCGACGATGTCGACAGCGACCGCGCTTGGGACCTCAAGGTCAAGTTCGACGGCCTTTTTCATTCCCGGTGACAAGGCGCCGTCGGTGGGACGAAAGGCGACGGAGGCGATGACGTCGCCGCTGTCTTCGACCCGCAATCGCAGCGTACGGCTTGCGCCGGCACTGGTGTCCTTGATGACGGTGAACGACAGCGGCGCCTGGCCCATCAGCGATCCCTTCGCTTCGCGAAAGCTCGACGTGAAGCGGGGTGAAAGGCCCTCGGGAAGACGCGCCTCGCGATCAAGGGTCAACATCATGCGAAACGCATCGCGGGCGGCCTCGATGTCGCCGTGGGCGGCGGTACAGAGGCCCAGCAGGCGATAGGCAGCGACCCGATCGGCGAAAACAGCTGGCTGCTTCAATGCCGCCTGTGACGCATCGCGGCATCTGTCGTACTCGACGTCGGCATAGGCCTTTTTGGCGGTCTCCAGCTCGGAGCCCGCAGCCACCAGCAGCAGCGGCAGAATGAACAACGCGTGCATGGGCGGATGCTACTCCCCCTCGATTGCTTGCGCCTGCTTTCCTATGGTCGGCTGGTGCTTGACCCCGCCCTCCTGCAGCAGATCGTCTCCAACGGTGGCACTGGCGCCGTCTGCACCGTGGTGCACACCAAGGGCTCGACCCCCAGAAAAGCCGGCGCGTCGATGCTGGTCGTGCACGATGGCAGCGAGCTGGGCCGTATCGAGGGCACCGTCGGTGGCGGTGCCGTCGAGCATGAGGTCCGTCGGCGTGCTCTCGAGGTCATCGCCACCACCCGCCCGGCCCTCGTCGAGATTCCCCTGACCACCGTGTTGGGCATGTGCTGCGGTGGCACCATGACCATCTTCATCGAGAGCCTGCGCATGCGCCCTCCCTGCATCCTCTTTGGCGCCGGTCACACCAGCCTGGCCCTGGCCCGGGCCGCCGACGCCGCCGGCTTCGACGTCACCGTCGTCGATCCCCGAGACGATCTGTGCACCGCCGAGCGCTTCCCCGCGGCCACCAGGTGCAACAGCTATGACCACGACGACGACCTCGACGCGCTCCCCTTTGCGGCCGATGCCTTCGTCGTCATCGCCACCCACGACCACCAGACCGACCAGCGCCTCGCCGAGCGCGTGATCGGCCGCGACGTCGCCTATCTGGGGCTGGTCGGCAGCCTGCGCAAAGCCACGCTGACCCGCGAGCGCTGCCGCAACAAAGGCATCGCCGACGACGTCATCGCACGGCTGCGCTGCCCGGCCGGCCTCGATATCGGCGCCGAGACGCCCGAAGAAATCGCCCTCGCCATCGTCGCCGAGATGGTCCAGGTCCGTCGCCGCGGCGAGGCCTTGACCCGACGTACCCGCGGCGCAGCCGTCGACGCGGCCGATCGTGCGGGCTGATGCGGGTCCTGGGTCTGGTCGCCGCCGCCGGCGCCTCGCGGCGCATGGGCTCGCCCAAGGCCCTGCTGCCCTGGAATTTTGACGACGACGACGACGACGATAACGACGACGACACCTTCGTCACCCATCTGGTCGCGGCCATGGTCGACGGCGGCGTCGACACCGTCATCGTCACCGTCCCCGACGACGACGACACCGCCAGCGCCATCGCCGGCCTCGTCGGCGACCACGCCGTCTGCGTGCGCAATCCCCTGCCCGCCCAGGGCCTGACCGGCTCGATCATCGCCGCCCTCGACGCGACCGGGCATGACGTCGACGTCCTGGTGCTCTGCCCGGTCGATGTGCCATTCGCGACGCCGGCGCTGGTGCGGGCCCTGATCGCTGCTGTCGTCGACGGCGCCGAAGCCGCCGTCGTCGTCGTCGACGACGTCCGCGGCCATCCGGTGGCCTTTGGCCGGGGCGCTTTCGAGGCCCTGCGCCGGGCCGGCGAGGCCGGCGGCCCCCGCCAGGTGCTGGCAACGCGTGGCCGGGTCGCGTCGGTGCCGTCGGCGGATCGGCGGCTGATCATGGACGTCAACACGGTCGCCGACCTGGACCGA
>CAJBHN010000176.1 GCA_903952805.1 uncultured Myxococcales bacterium
GCAGCAAAAGCGACGACGGCGCCCTCGACACGGCGTGTGATCGCCTTGAGGCAGCCCGTGCGGCTGGTGCAGGAGAAGCGGCCCGTGAGTTGGTCAACGCGGTGGCCGACGCCGCCCGCGATCGAGGCGTCCCCGCCGAGTTGCGGGCGCGGGAACTGCTGTTGGGCTTCGACCTCGACGACGCAGCGCGCGAACGTATCCAGCGCCGGCTGGTGGACCTGTCGGTCCGCACCCACAAATGCGGTCGCGCCATCGAGTTGCTGCATGCGCTGATCGCGCAGGCCACCGCTCGTTCTGCGGCCGACAACGTCTTGGGCGGCCTCTGGCAGCGCATCGCCGATCTCGAGGACGAAGAGCAAAAAAATCCGCGCGCCGCTGCCGACGCACTCGTTGCGCTGCTCGGCCATGTGACCATCGATGCGGTCGCCAGCCGTCGCCTGCTGGCCCTGCTGGTGGACCTCAAGGACGACGACGGCATCGCTGCGGAGTCTCTTCGCCGCGCCGCGATCGTGCCACCCTCGATTGAACGCAGCGACCTGCTGCTGCGCGCCGCCGACGTCTACAGCCGCGGCGGCCACATCGTCGAAGCGCGCGCCATCGGATTGCGCGCCCTCCGCAGTGCCCCGTTTTCCCCGGTCGCCCTCGAGCAGGTCGCCGACCTCGCCAAGCAGACCCAAAGCCGGCGCTTGGCCATTCGTGCTCGCCTGGCGGCGGCCAGAACGCTGCGCGACAGCACCCCCGCCGACGCTGCCCGCCATGCGGCAGAAGCCGGGGGGCTGTTGGCTGGCGTTCTGCGTCGCCACCGGCTGGCTGTGGCTGCCTACACCTTCGCCGATGATGCCTGCACTCGCGCCGGGGTCGCCACCGACAGCCACGCCCGCATGCTGGTCGAACTCTGCCGTGCCCTCTCTGACGGCGAGGGCGCCAAGCGCTGGCTTGACCGGCTGGTGGCAGGCGCCGAAGGCAAAGAGCAGGCTCGTTTGCTCGAAGCCCGCGCCGACGTCAGCGCCAACCTGCTGTCAGACCACGACGCCGCCATCGCCGACCGTCGACAAGCGCTGAGCATCGATCCCACGTACGCCGCTGCGGCCCGCGGACTCAGTCGCCACCTGGCCGCCCGTGGACAGCTGAGAGAGGCCATCGACGTCGAGCGTCGCTTCATCAATGCCACCGCCTCCGGGGAGGTCCGCAGCATCGCCTACGCCCGGCTGGCGACGATGGCGCACGCAGGCAGCCTTGGCCCGGCCCTGGTGGCCGAACTGTGTGCGGTGGCCCTGAGTGAGCGTGACGATCTCGAGGTCCGTCGCCTGCAAGCGGCCGCGTTTGACGAACTCGGCGACGTCGGCGCGAGCATCGCGGCCCTTGAAGGGCTGCGAGCCCTCGCCACCGATCCCCTGGAGCGACTGAGCGTGGGGCGCCGCCTGGCCCACCACCACCGCCAGCGGGGCGACAGCGCCGACGCCATCACCGCCTTGCAGGCCATCGTCGACGACGCCGAGCTCGACGCTCTCGTGCTGGCCCATGGCGTGACGCCTTTGCCACCCAACGCAGGCTATGACCACGTCGTCGTTGATCTCGCCCATCTGCGTGCCGCTCGCGGCGAGCTGTCCCGGGCCGCGTCGACGCTGCTGCGAGGCCTGGGCCGACTCCCTGATGCCGAAGCCCTCAGCCCGCGCCACACGCTGCTTGAACAAGCCGGCAGCTGGCTCGACGACGACGATGGCGGTGACCAGGCCGAACGCGCCCTGGCGGTACTGTGTGACGCCGACGACAGCGGCGGCCTGTCTGACGACGGCGAGGTGCGCCGGGCCCGCCTGGCCGAAGAGTTGGACCAGCC
>CAJBHN010000177.1 GCA_903952805.1 uncultured Myxococcales bacterium
CCGATCTTGCATTTCGCCCACACCCTCAAAGGGCCCGACGGCAGCTCGTTGGGTCTGGTCCACCGCGACGTGAGCCCCGCCAACATATTTGTGACCTTTGATGGCAAGGTGAAAGTCATCGATTTCGGCGTTGCCAAGTCTGACGACAGCGAGGTCAAAACCGCCACCGGCATACTCAAGGGCAAGCTCGGCTATATGTCGCCGGAGCAATCCATCGGGACGAGCAAGCTCACGCCGCAGGCCGACGTGTGGTCCGTGGGCGTGTTCTTCTGGGAGATGCTGCTGGCGGAGCGCCTCTTCAGTTCGGCCAATCCGACCGCGACGTTGCTGCAGATTTCCCAAAAGGCGATCACCAACCCACGTGAGCTTCGACCTGAGCTGTCGCCAGCCGTCAACAACATTGCCATGGGGATGCTGACGAGGTTGGCCGACAACCGCTTTGCCAGCTGCGCCGACGTGGTGCGGGCCATTGATGCTGTTGCGGATTTTCAGGCGAATCGCGTTGACGTCGGTGGTTGGCTCGCAGGTCGATTTCCCGATGAGGCGGTAGCCGGCGCCGCTGACGCTGCTCGCTGCGCGCGACGACGAGGGAATCAGGTTGTCGCTCGCGGCCTCCAAGATGGCAGTGCCGGTAGCGACCCGGCTGATTACGACGACTCCGCCACCGTCGTCCTCCCGGCTTCCATTCGAGCGCAGCTGTTGTCGTCGACGTCACAGCCTCTCGCACACGAGCCTGACGATGCAGCCACGGTCCGGGTCACCGCCGACATGGTGGCCCAGCTGCGCGCCCGTGCCGGGGCCACGCCGGCCATCGACTCCACTGCCGCCAGCCCCGGTGAGGATGATGTCGCGACACGGGTGTTGAGCGCCGACGTGGTCCGCTCCGTGCGGACGCAATCGCAGTCCCAGGGTGATGCCGCTCAGCCCGCGACGGCGTCACAGGTGCCCGTGACACCTGCGCCGCCACCTGCGTTTCAGCCGCCGCCACCTGCGCCGGCACCTGCGCGGCCACCTGCGCCGGCACCTGCGCGTCCACCAGCGCCGCCACCTGCGTTCCAGCCGCCGCCGCCTGCGCCGTCACCGTCTCCCGGAGGACGACGCGCGGGCATGCTGGTCACACCGGTGGCCGCTGCCGCCACGCCGTCGTCGGCGACCGCGCCGCCGTCGTCGCCGACGCTGACCACGCAGCCATGGTCGTCGTCGTCGTCGTCGTCGTCGTCGTTGTGGCTGGTCATTGCGGTGTGCACGTTTGGCGCCCTGGTGGTGCTCATGGGCATCGCCGGTTCGTATCGCGTGCCGGTCCCCGCGCCGCGGATCTTTGTGAGCTACCTCGACCCGGCGGGCTTCAGCGTCATTGTCGCCGACGTGTCCCACGTGCCGGTCGGCCGCGCGTCTGAGCCCTTTGACATCGCCAATGGCAAGCTGCTGAAGGCCGGAGACCTCCATGAGGCGGCGGTGCCTTCTGCAGCCGTAGAGCAGCGTTTGAAGGCCAGCGGTGTGTGGACGCGGGCGTCGCTGCCGGCGACCTCAAAAGCCAAGACGCAGGTATTGCTGCCACTGGTCATCGTCGCCATCGGTTTGCTGGCGTTGGCGCTGTCTGTCCCCTGCGTCGTGTTGCCTGCGGGCCGTCGTCGCCTGGTGTTGCAGGTGGGCTTGTTTGTGGTCGCCTGCGTCGTCGTGATCGGTATTTTGCAGGTTGGTGGCCTGGCTTGGCCCGGTCTGGGCGCCTGGTCGGCGGTGCCTCGCCTTGAGTGGCGGTGAGCCTGCGCTGCTGGCGGGTGATGGTCTTCTTGGCACGAGGCGATGAGCGGGGGTCAGTACATGCGTTTCCACGCTCCAGAGATTGAAGATGAAAGCTGGTGTCCCGCCTTCCTGCGTGACGGCCTCACAGATTTCCTCCAGGTGGCGTCAGAGACCATGCGCATCTACGACGGCGCCACCCCGGTCGTTGCCGACTTGATGCGCCGCCACCAGACCAGCCGCATCGTCGATCTGTGTTCGGGCGGCGGCGGTCCCGTGCTGCGCTTGCTGTCCCAACTGACGACACAACCGGGTCTGGAAGCGGCTTCGGCCGCTCTGACGGACCTCTATCCCAACGTTGGTGCCTTCCGTGTCGCCCATATGCGTGGCGCAGGCCGGGTCGAGCCTCGCTTCGACGGTGTCGACGCCGCCGCCGTCCCCGACGACCTGGTCGGTGTCAGGACCATCTTCAACGGCTTTCATCATCTGCGGCCGGCGTTGGCGCGTCGCGTCGTCGAGGATGCTGCTCGCAAGCGTCAGCCCTTCGTGTCCATTGAGTTGGTCGAGCGCCGGATATTGACCGTCGGCATGGTGTTGGGGACCCCGCTGGCCGTGCTGGTGCTCACACCCTTCTCCCGGTCCCTGTCGCCGCTGCGGCTGGCCCTGACGTATCTGCTGCCGGTCATACCGCTCGCCGTGCTGTGGGACGGCTTGATGAGTTGCCTGCGC
>CAJBHN010000178.1 GCA_903952805.1 uncultured Myxococcales bacterium
CCGCGCCAGTACCGATGACGACGCGGGCGACGCCGGCGCCGACGCCGCCACCGACGACCATGACGCCGATGGCGCCGACCCGGGCCGTGGCCTGGCCGGGCTGCACCAGCACCAGTGCGACGAGGGCCGCGCCGGCCAGGACGATGGCGAACTCGTGGGCCCTTGGTGCCTCGCGCACCGCGAGCATGCAGGCGAAGGCCGCCATCACCGGTACCACGACGACGAGCAGGCGCTGAAGTCGTCCGCGCGCTGTTCTGGGCCAACCCAGGCCCACCGCCATCAGCGCTCGTCGACCCGCGTCCCTCTCGATGAGCACCAGCACCACGACGAGGCCCAGCGCCACGAGCGCCTCGCTGGTGCCAAGGGAGCGCGGCAACCACCGGGCGGCATGGGCGACACCGTCGACGCCGGCGCCGACGAGGCCCATGATGACCAAGACGACGACGACGACGGCAAAGGTGCGGCGGGTGCGCAGGGCCACCAGGGCCGCCCCCACCAACGCGACGCCGACGATGATCAAGCCCGGCCCGAATTGCTTCGCGTCTTCGACGGCGTGGCCAAGCTGCATGACCTGCCCGACGCCGGCGACGAAAAGCGCCATCGCCACCGTCACGCCCAGGGCTGGCCGCCGCAGCATCGCGGGCTCGGGCCAGGCCTCGAGCATCGTTGGCACCTCAGTCCGTCGGTAACGCCAGCGCGAAAGGCCCATGGCCAGCACGGCCAGCGCGACCGAGGCCAGCGCGAATCCCAGCGCGGCGTCGTCGTCCTTGAGCAGCAGGGCCCGCAATGACAGCGACAACGGCGCCAACAGGCCACTGAGTGTGGCCGCAGCCATCAGCGGCTGGGCAGAGCGCCCCGCGAACAGGGTCAGGCCCAGCAGGCAACCCAGGCCCAACGTCGACGACACCAGCAGCCAAACGAGGTCGGCGCTGCCCGCACTGGCCGCCCCCGTCAGCGCCACGAAAAAGGCCGCCATGCCGCCGACCAGGGCGACGTTCCACCACAGGTCGCGGACGCCGACCGCTGCGCGGTGCGTGCGCCACAGCCGTCGGTGGACGGCCAGGCGGAGGTCGCGCCTACGAGCGACGACGACCACGACGGCGACGACCAGCGCGGCGCCGCCGGCCCCGAGGCCCATCCAGGCCAGGGCGGGGCCAGCGACGGCCGGGCCGCTGACGGAGACGCTGAGGGCGACGCCGACTTCGGCGCCCAGCACCATCGTCATCGCCCCCAGCAGCGCCCATTGCCCTCGACTTGGATGTCGCACGGCCAACAGCAGCGCCGTCATGAACAACGCCAGCGACGAGGCCTGCTGCAGCGGCGACGTCTCGCTTGGCATCATGGGCACGCGCAGCATCGCCATGAGCACCACGACGACGCTGCCGACCATGATGAAGCTCCAGGGACGAGCGTGATGGGCCCGCCCCAATCTGGACCAGCCAGGCGCCAACAGTCGCACCGACGACAGGCTTGACCGAGGCACAAACGCCACCACCGCCACCAGCACGGCCGTCAGGGGCAGCGTGCTTCGCAGACTGTCGACGTCGCAATACTCGCGCAGCGCGATGGCAGTCATGACCCACACCAGGCCCGCAGCAACCAGACCGAGTTCGACGTGGCGCGACCATTCCAGCAGCGCCAGCAGCGTGATGAGGCCGATGAAGACGGTGGCATACGCCGGTTCGCGGCTGGCGGCGGCACTGGCGGCCACGATGGCCACCACCGCAATCCACGTCGACAACGCCGTCGTGCCAGCGACCAGCGGCCATGAGGGACGAACGCGCCGCAGCAGCGCCAGCGCCAGGCCCAGACCGCACAGCACCACCATGGTGATGACGCTGCGCCATTCGCGCACGACGAACTCGTCGGCGACCATGATGACCGGCGCCATCACCGCAGCGACGGCCAGCACGGTGAACCACGCTGAACGCTCTGCTCGTCGGTCGGTGACCCACAGCGCCGCCGCCACCGACAGCGGGACCGCGACCAGGCCGCCGTCGACGAGCGAGACCACGGCAATGGGACACACCATCCACAGCAGCAGCGACGCCACCTGCTCGCCCGGGGTGATGGTTCGACGTCGTTGCTCCACGGTCAGCCCAAAGAGGACCAGCAGCGACACCGTCGCGCAGGCGGCGTCGGCGTCATTGCCCGTCAGGGGCAGCAGCGCGGTGACAAAGCCCGCAGCCAGGGCCGTGGCGACCACGCCCACCAAACGACATTGCGGGGGCAGCGACAGTCGCTGCGGGTCGTGAAAGCTCGCCGCCACCAACAGCAGGGCGATGGCTGGCAGGATGGCTCCCGACCGGTGGTCGTCGTTGACGACGCTCCAGGCCGTGCCCAACGACCACAGCGCCAGCGCCCAACGGGAGAATCCGCGCAGGCCATACAGGGCCGGTCGCTGCTCGATCAAGCGCACGGTGACCTCGATGGCAGCGACGACGGCGACGCTCCACAGCGACTCATGCAATGCGCTGTCGAGGTCGTCGCGGATACCCATCAACGACGACACCAACGCCACTGCACCGACGACGAGGATGCTCAGGTCGTCGACCCAGGTCCGCTGGCCGGCCAGGGCGGCCAGGGTGCCGTCGGCGATGGCGGCGCGGGTCACCAGCAGCGCGGTGATGGCCACGGGGATGCCCAGCCACGGTGACGTCGGGCCGATGACGGCGAGGCCGACGCCCAGCAAGAACCAACGGGCACCAGACCAGTGAGTGGCGTCGGTGGTGCTGGCGTCGCCCGTCTGCCTGCGACGTCGATGCGCGAAACGCAGCGCCCACCACAAGCCGCCGATGACGACGACGTCGGTGACGATGGCCAGCGGCAGGTTTTCCCGTCGCAGCAGGGCCAGGGGAATGGTGGCTGACACGCCAATCAAGCGACCCACGACGCCGAGGACGTGTCCGGCCAGCGAGTCCCGTTGGCGCGCCGCCAGCATCGCGCCGACGGCCATGAAGGCTGCGGCGAAGGCGGCCAGGCCGGCGCCGACGACGGCGGGGCGCACGGTGGCGGGAATGTCGTGCCAGAACAGATTGGTGGCCCACAAGGAGCCACCGACGGCAAACACGGCCCCGGTGAACCAGCCGCCGATTTCCAGGCGTCGTTCAAACTGGGCACGGGCCTCGGCTGCGCTCAGAGGGCGCGGCGCTGTTCGCGTTGGCCGTGGCATCGGGGTGGGGCGCTGCGTCGGGGCAGGTCTGACAGGCTTGGTCGGCGCTGACGTCGTCGTCGATGCTGCTTGAGCCCAGAGGGCTGATGCCCCGATGTCGGCGTTGGGCGTTGCTTTGGTCGGCTCCGAGCGAGGTGCATCATCGTGGGCACGCGCAGCACTCGCGATCTCAGTGCTCTCTTGGGTCGTCGTCATGCCAACCGCGTCGCCGGCTGAGAGCAAGCGCCGACGGGTGGCGCTGGCAGATTGCCAGCGTTGCAGGGCCAGCATGGGGTCAGCGCTGGCGAGCACGTCGTCGAGGACGAAGGCCAGGTAGGTCTCCTGGCGCAGGGCCGCGATGGCATCGGCGACGGGGGCTCCACAGCGAGCGCAGGACGCCTCGCTGTCGCCGCGGACGTTGCGGCAGCGGGCACAGGTGGAGGTTGGCGGCATGGTCCGGAGTCTACTCCGGATCGAATCTCGAACCACGTACCGGTCTCACGTCGACCGTGGCAGCTCCATGACACGGTAGCTCTCGAGCATACCCAGCTGGCCATAGGTGGCACGGGCGCCGACGTTGTCGGGTTCGACGTAGAGCCGCAGGCCGCAGACCTCGACGGCGGCCCGGGCCTCGTCGACGACGCGCTCATGCAGAGTCCGATACACGCCTCGTCGACGCCACGACGGCAGCACGTAGACGCTCTGAATCCACCACCACCAGCCGTCGCGCCAGTCGGACCACTCGCGGGTCAGCATGAGCTGGCCCACGACGCCGCTGCCCCCGGCGCTGTCGTCGTCGACGGCCACCAGGTAGCGGCCCCGCTGGGGGTCCAGCAACAGGCGGTGCACGCCCCGGCGCACGACCGCGTCGTCGAGAGACTTGCCCTCGCTCTCCATCGCCATGGCGACGTTGTTGGCCACGATGACGTCGAGATCGTCGACGACGGCCTCCCTGATCCGCACAAGGCCCGGGCTCATAGCGCCGCCCGCGCCACCGCCCGCTGCCACAGCGCGAGCTTGCGTCGCCGGGCCTCGGGGTCCATCGACGGCGTAAACGTGGTGTCTTCCTTCCAGACCGCCCGCACTTCGCTCTTGTTGGCGAAGACGCCGACGGCGAGGCCCGCGAGGGCGGCTGCACCCAGGGCCGTGGTTTCGACGGTCTGCGGGCGGACGCAGCGCACGTCGAGGAAATCGCTCTGCATGCGCATCAGCAGGTTGTTCTGCGACGCGCCACCGTCGACCTTGAGGACCGTCAGCGCGCCGGCGTCACCCTTCATGGCCTCGAGGATTTCGACGTTTTGCAGCGCGATGCCCTCGAGCACCGCGCGCGCGATGTGTCCCTTGTGGGTATCGCGACTCAGGCCACACAGCAGGCCGCGGGCGTGGGGCTGCCAATGGGGCGCGCCCAGGCCGGCGAGGGCGGGCACGAAGCAGACTTCGCCGACGTCGTCGACGGTGCGGGCCAGCCCTTCAATTTCCGCTGCGCTCTGCACCATGCCCAGGCCATCGCGCAACCACTGCACCGCGGCGCCGGCGAGGAAGGCGGCGCCCTCCAGCGCGTAGCAGACCTCGTCGCCGATCGTGCTGGCCACCGTCGTCAACAACCCCGACGACGAA
>CAJBHN010000179.1 GCA_903952805.1 uncultured Myxococcales bacterium
GCCCGAGGGCTCACCGATCCGCGTCGGCCTAGAGAACCTGCTGGCCGCCGGCGACGCCACGGTCGAGGACTTCCAGAAGCGTTACGAGGCCTGGTTCGCCACCTTCGAGGCCCAGGTGATGGCCTGGTACCGGCAGAAAACCCAGCTGGTGATCGGTGGCCTGTCGGTGGTGGTGGCGCTGGCGATGAACGTGGACACGCTGCAACTGGTCAACCAGCTAGGAGTGTGGGCGGCAGTAATTTGCCGAGCCCGGGCGGTTGATCGGTTGTTGACGCGATGCGGGCGTTTCGCCCTCTCGCCGACGTCGCGAGGCGCAGTGAACGCCCAGAGTGCCTTGCGGGCGCATCTGCGGCTGGCTGTTGGAGTCGGTTTCCCTCACCTCGCGGCCCTCACGCTGCCTTGAAGCTGCCCATGCGCCGCAGATTCAGCGCCATGCACACGAGCTTGAACTCGGCCTGTACGCGATGTAGGCCCCGAAGGCTGAATTGCCGGAACCCCAACACGCTCTTGATCCAGCCATTGGGCGGCTCGGCGATCCACTTGCGTCTGCGGTAGGCGGTCTTGCCGCCATCGGTCTGCAACTTCGCAGCCATCGCTGCCGTGTGCGGGTTCTTGTCGGCATCGATCTCGGCGCAGCGCTTGCCCTCGCGACCGAGCGCCACCACCAACTCAGTGCCTGAGCCTGCGCAGCCTGCAAAATTGTCCTCGCTGCGGTAGCCCGCATCGGCCAGCGCCTGCGCGGGCGCCAGTCCAGTGTTGGTCTTGACCGCCTTGAGCATCGGCAGAAGTTGTCCTACGTCGGCGGCGTTGTTGCCGACTTCAGCGGCCACGATGATGTGCGCCGTGTCGTCGACGGCCGTTTGAGCGTTGTAGCTGGCATCGAAGCCGCCGCCGGCGCGCTTCATGATGCGGCTGGCCGGGTCGGTGAAGTTGTCCTGCGCCTTGGGCTCGGGCACGCCGAACTCGCGCTTGTAACGCCCGCCCTTGGGGTTGCCGTCCTCGTCGCGCGGCTTGCACTCATCGTCGTCGTTGCGACCGCGTTCGATGTCGGCATCGCGCTGGCGCTGCTCCAAGCGCTCACGGGCTTCGGCGATGGCCTTGAGCCGCGTCTCGCGCCGTTCGATCTCGGCGGGAATGTCCAAGTCCGGCTCATCAGCCTCGGCCGTGTCGGTGGTCTTGGCTCGCTCCAGCAGCGTGTCGATCTGCGCCTTCAACTCGGCTTCGCTCTGCTGCATGCGTTCGTAGCTCATCGCCTTGTGGCGACTGGCGTTGGCCTTGATCTTGGTGCCGTCGATGGCCACCGTGCCCAGCTTGACCAGGCCCATCTCACGGGCCAGCTTGACCACCTGCACGAACAGATCGCTCAGCTCCAGCAGGTGCAGCGCACGGAAGTCCCGGATCGTGCGGTGCTTGGGGAAGTTGCCAGCGCCCAGCATCCGAAACGCCAGATCCTCGTGCAGTCGGCGCTCGATCTTGCGTGAGCTGAACACGCCCGTGGCATATCCGTAGACCAGCACCTTGACCATCATCGCCGGGTGGAACGGCTGGTTGCGGGCGCCGCCTCCTGCGTACCGGGCGTAGAACGCGCCCAAGTCCAAGGCGTCAATCGTGTCGCCGATGAAGTACGCCAGGTGCCCCTTGGGTAGCCAGTCCTGCAGCGAGGCGGGCAGCAGCATCTCCTGCTGCGGTTCATACGGTCGGTAGCTGATGGCCATGCTTGTTCAACGCTCTTGCGGTGCTCGTGGACGTCAGGGACTTCCCTTCTGCCGCCCACGCTCCTAGCCTGGGGTGTGTTGGACGGGGAGCCACTTTCACTTTGGAAGCCCGGCCGCGCCAACTCGCGCCGAGCCTGATCTCCTCATACGGACGGGCGTGTACAAGCAAACGCCCGCGCTCACCAAAGCGCTCAAGGGTTGGAAACCGCCAGCTCACGCGCCTGTGCACGAGCTGGGCGGTGCAGCGAGCTTGGCCACTACCGACGACGGCGCGGCCTCTGCAGACGAGGAGGATATTGAAGAGAACGAGGTGATGTCTGGCTTGAGCTTCGCCTCGATCGGAACGACTGTGCCTCCGGCTGCGGAGCTGCA
>CAJBHN010000180.1 GCA_903952805.1 uncultured Myxococcales bacterium
CGACCCAGGACGACGCTGCCGCCGCCGGCCGCCGTGGCCGCGGCGGTGACGACGGCGGCGACAGCCACCACCACCCGGGGATGGCGCTGGACCTGCCGCGCGAGCCACGCTCCCGGGCCTTCCCGAAAGGCGAGCACCCGCTCGCCGTCGACAAAGCGACGGAGGTCGTCGGCGAGGGCGCCCGCATCCGGGTAACGATCCGTAGGCAGCGGGTGGGTGGCGCGGGCGACGATGGCCCGCAGCGCCGGATGGCCGCCGTCGACGACGACAGCACCAAGCAAGGTGCCGAGGCTCCAGACGTCGCTGGCCGTCGTTGCCGCTTCTCCCGCCATCACCTCGGGAGCGATGGAGCCCGGGGTGCCCAGGCGTATGGGCTGTCGGGCGGCGTCGGCAATGGTGGCGGCGAGGCCCCAGTCGAGGACCGAGGCCGCACCGTCGACGTCAATCCGCACGTTGTTGGGGGAGAGGTCCCGGTGGATGATGCCGCGCCCATGGGCGTGGGCGACGGCCTCACACACCACCAGCAGGGCTCGTAGCAGTCGGGGGCTTGGTCCCCGCTCGGCGGAATGGCTCTCCCGGTCACGGGTGATGGCCGCCACCAGCCCGTCGCCACGGCGGACCTCGAGGACCGCCACCAGAGCACCGTCGTCGTCGCGGACCAGGTCGAGGACCGACACGATGGCGGGATGATCCAGCCGGGCCGTCAGCCGGGCCTCGTTGCGCAACAGGCCGCAGCCACTGTCGTCGGTGGCCCGCTTCAGGGCGACGTCGCGGCCCAGGGCGGGGTCGTGGCCGGCGTCGACGACGCCCATGCCCCCCCGTCCCAGACGACCACCCCGCCGATAGCGAAACGGGCTGGTGTTCGTCGTCGTCATCTCTGTCGTCGCCGTCGTCGTTGTCGGGCCCGGTCCAAAGCTGCTTGGCGTGGCCAGCCCTGCCACCTCCGACAGGGCGCCGGCGGGCTGCTCCGAGCGCAGCACGGTGTCGTCGTCGTCGTGGTCGGCCATGTCAGCCCCGATCGTCGGCCTGATCACCGGGATGCAGGAACAGCTCCAGGTGGCCGTCGTTGTGGGCGCGGACGAGGTCACGACGGACGCCGCTTTCTTCGAGGCGACGGCGGATCTTCTGCAGGGTGACATCGAGGCGGTGGCGCAACACGTTGTCGTCTTCTGCCCCCCACACGCCCCGCGCCACCAGCTCCCAGCGGGTGGGCCCGCCAAAGGCCAGCAGCTCCGCCAGCACCCGGGCGGCGACGCCAGCGAAGGAGATGGGTTCGGTGACGTCGTCACGCCAGATCTGGACCGTCTCGAAATGGGAGACCAACCGCAGGCGCGTGGTCCCCGCATGGGGCATGGGCGTCGTATCGGGGACGGCGGCGGAGCCTGTCTCCACCGTCACGATGCGCAGCGCCACGCCGTCTATGTCGAGGACGGCGCCGTCTGTCAGCGGGCGGGCCGTCGCCGCATCGTGCTCGCGGACGAACCATTCGAGGCCGTCGGAAAACAGCAGGGCCCGGGCGTCGGCATGGACGCCGCCGTGGAGATGAAGGGGTGGACCCGCCAGCACCGACGTCACCCCCACCAGAATCTGGCGGAGCAGGGCGTCACCCTCGATGGCCAGCACCGACGACGGCACCCGCAGATGCTCGACGACGACATCGATGCCGGGGGCGAGGGTGACGACCAG
>CAJBHN010000181.1 GCA_903952805.1 uncultured Myxococcales bacterium
CCGCACCTGCAAAGGAGCCGACAAAGCGGTCGACGCCCGCCGCGACACCTGCAGCCAACCGCCACCGCCGCGACGGCTGTCGCCGAGGATTGCCGCGCCCTGGGCCACGCAGCGCTTGACGTCGAAGGCCGCCACCCGGCCGGGCTCGACAACAAAGGGACCGGGTCGGCCGCTGCGGCGCCGGCTCCCGAGGCGCTGCAGCACTGCCTCGCGCAAACCTGGAATGCGCGAGGTTTGCCCCGTAAACAGTACCGTCGTGACGTCGTCGGCGCGCCAGCCGGCGGCCTCGAGGACCGGGTCGACCAGGGCGGCAGCGCTGTCGAACGCGGACTGGCACAGAGCATTCAAACGGTCGCGCGTCATCGTTACTTCGCAGCGGCCACCGGCTCCTCCGCTGATGCGTCTTGGCCAATCGTCAAGGACCGCGACAAAACTCGAAGAGGCTTCGTCGGACAGGGCCTTTTTGACACGCTCGGCTGCGCGCAGCAGGTCACTGGCGCGGTGAAAGAGGGCCCGGGCCGCGCTGGTATCGGCGACCTCCCCCCGCGAACGTCGCCAGGACTCGAAGCTTGAAAAAAACAAGGCCCGACGAATGCCTTCGATGTCGATGGTCGCGGCCGCTGGCTGGCGGCCAATTTCATCGAGGAGATGACCCGCCACCAGCCGATCAATGTCGCTGCCGCCGAAGCGGGGGTCGCCGCCGTTGGCCAGCAACTCCACGCTGACCGCACCGCGTCCCGGGTGCTGCCGGAACGACGCCAACTGACCAATGGCGACCGCGGCGACGTCGCAGGTGCCGCCGCCGGCATCGAAGCACAGCAACCGATCGTCGTCGGTGAGGGCCAACTGCGACGCCGGCTGGGCCGCCGCCAGGTAGACCCACGCCAGCACGGCTGCCAAGGCTTCATCAACGCAACGCTCTCGCTTGAACGTCTCGAAGTCGACGTCGCACAGACCGACTGCCGTGGCTGCCACGTACAATGCCTGCAGGGTGCTGTCGTCAACGCCAACGGGATGGGAAAACACGGCGTGCCGAAAGCGCACGGCGATGTCGACGAGCCCAAGCTCCTGCAAGAAGTCGAGAGGCAAGGCGCGCAGGCCATCTTCGGCGCGACGCTTCAACTCGCCAAAGAATGACGTCAGCAACGCTGACGTCGTGCGCTTGATCAGGTGACCGCTGTCATCGACAAAGTGCCACGCGGTGTCGGGAGCCCGAGCCAGGACACTCTTGAGCTGGCGGACCAAATTCGTGAAATTCTGGGGAGCGGCGTTTTCGGCGGCAGCGCCCACGAGGAAGCCGTCGAGCCCAGCGGTATCACCGGCGTCGTCGCCGACGAAAAACATCAGCGACGCGAGAGCTTCACGTCCGCTGTGCCGATCGAGGGGGAGAGCATGCAACGTGCCTGTCGGACCATGGAACATCGACGACGAACTGTTGGAGGTGCCAAAATCGACGCCGAGGGTGGCCTGGTCGAGCATCACGCTGCGACCAAGTTCCACGCGCACGGGGATCCGCAACGTTCTATCGACGATGTCAGGCTGCCAGCCATCGTGCTTGAGCAGTATGTGGCGCTCCCCCCAGGGCTGGTCGAGGGCGCCCTCGGCACGGCGATCGGGATCGACGATGTAGCCGACACTCATGCGCTCGCCAGGCTGCAGCGTGCGCGGCACCTGCTCCACCAGGCGCAGCCAAGCTCCGTCGCTGGCATCAGACTCCAAGCGAAACTCAAGGAGCCTGACCGGCCAGTCACCGGGGTTGTGCACCACGACGGCCCCACGTCGAGGCCGACCGCGGGTGCGAAGGGCCGGATTGTCGTGGATGACGACGTCGGGCCCCCGGCCAACGGTCAGCCGCAGACGCGCCACGCGGGACGGCCCCTCCGCCATGGCCAGGGTGACCTCGACCACGCCATCGACGGCGCCGACTTGCATGAATTGATCGAAGTCAACGCCAGCGGCGGGCTGCACCACCACGTCGACGTCAATGGTGGCCCCGGGTTGAACGACGACCGCGGAGGGATCGGGAACAAGGCGGGCCTCGATTGGGCCATCCGTCACAACGTTGGCGGCGACGATGCCGAGCGCGTGACCGCCGTCGTTGTGGATGCGCAGCCGGTGTTTGAAGCCATCAGCCAGACGCTCGATCGCGATACAGGGAATCACCGCCTGTGACGGCGACACCGACACGCGGCCGCTGGTGGCGAACTCGACGGCCAGCACCCGCCGCACCGCGCGGCCGACGTGCTCCGACGCAGGATCGTTTTCAAAGCGAACCATGCTGGTGACCAGGGGCACGACGAAGCGACCGGGCTGAGCCGCCGACGACAACGAACCCGGCACTGGCAGCTGGCCTGGGTCGATGGTGAACGACAACGGCACCGTCGTACCCGGCGGCACCTCGATGGCGACGTCGACGGGCGGACACGCGACCAACCAGGGCGGACACTGCCGCACATCGATACGGCGCAGCACCAAGGCCGCGGGAACGACCCCGCTGTTGTCGACGTGGACAACGACTTCGCGGGTACTGGCATCGATCCGCTGGCGCCCATTGATGACCCGCAAACGAGCCAGAGCCGTTCCACAGGCCCCGCAGGCCGCATCGTCAATGTGGGCACTGGCTCGGCAGGTTGGGCAAGTCACGGTGCCGCTCACGAGTCGCTCCGCGTAGGCGCAATCGAGGCCCTACCGACGTCAACGCTGTTGACCTCGCTGGCGTCATTGGCGTCATTGGCGTCATTCACGTCGTCCCAGGCGACCACGACAATGCTGCCGCTGCGCAGCCCCACGGGCAACGTCACACGCTGATGTCCCCCTGCGGGCAGGCCAAGGTGATCGGGCACCACCACCACGTCGGGGTCAGCGAGGGCGTGCCCGTCAATGGTTACCGTGAGGCCCCGGATGTCGCGCGGCACCGCAATCCGGTCGGGAAGGCGCACGGTCTCGGCTCGTGACGTCGCCGGCGATGGCGACGGCAACATCGGGGGCAGGTCTACACTGTCGGCAACGAGATCGAGGACTCCGCTGCGCACACCACCGATGGTCTGTGCTGACCCCGGCACCGGTGACACCTGGGACAGCAAAGAACCGCGTTGGGCATCGACGCTGTCGGCACTGTCGGCACTGTCGGCAACCAGCCAATCAGGGGTGGGTTCCTCTACCATGACCCCGAGGGCAGCCAGCGAACCCACGACGTCGTCGCACACCGATGAGGGCGACGCCACGAGCTCGATGGGCATCGAGCGGTCCAGCGCTGCCAGCCTCTCTGCCCACCACGCGGGTTTGGTCGTTGGCAGCCGCAGCTCGAACACCAACGCCATCATGGCGCGACGTTGGTGTTGCTGACGGGCCCGGTGCTGCCGCGCCAGAGCCAGCACCCGTTCGGTCGACCCTGGCAGCGACAGCACCGCCGCCAGCTTCGACGTCGAATGCGCCAAGGGTGGCAGCAGAGACGCCATGGCGAGGTGTACGACGTGCGCAGCGCCGACGTGCCCGACCGGAGCAACTGGATGCCTGATGGCGCGCTCGACCCGCTGGACAAACAGAGCCCTTCCAAGGTCGTCGAAGCCCTTTTCCCAGATCTCCAATCCGTCGGCGCCGGCAGCGTCGATGACGGCGGCAACAACATCCTGGGCCAGGCCTGCTGCCAACATCGCAAACTGTCCC
>CAJBHN010000182.1 GCA_903952805.1 uncultured Myxococcales bacterium
CAGGATCGGCCCCAGGTCCACCGCCACCAGCCGTCGGTCGCGGACCACCTGGCGGCCATCGACGAAGACGTGGGTGACGTCGCCGGCTTCGGCGGCAAAGACCAGCGTCGTGACGGGGTCGACGATGGGGTGCAAATGGGGGCGCTCCCTCCCGATCACGACGACGTCGGCGCGCTTGCCGGGCTCCAATGAGCCAATCTCTGCGTCAAGGCCCAGCGCGCGAGCGGAGCCCATGGTGGCCAACCGCAACACCATCGACGCCGACATCGCCTCAGCCCCGTGAATCGGTTTTTGGAGCAATGAGGCCAGCCGCATTTCGGAAAACGCACTCAAGCGGTTGTTGCAGGGGGCGCCGTCGGCGCCGAGGCCCACGGTGACGCCGGCTTCGAGCAGGCGGGGGACGGGCGCGGTGCCGCTGGCCAGCTTGAGGTTGGTCGATGGGCAGTGGACGACGCGCGTGTCGTTGGACCGAAGGGAATCGAACTCGGCTTCGCTGAGGTGCACGCAATGGGCGAGCACGACGTCGGGGCCACTGATGCCGCGCTCGTGAAGAGCGACAACGTTGTCAGCGCCAAAGGCGTCGCGGACGGCGGTGATCTCGCCGGGATTCTCGCTGGCGTGGGTGTGAATCAGGCAGCCGCGCTGGCGGGCGCTGCGAGCGGTCGCCCGCAGCAGCTCGTCGCTGCATGACAGGATGAAGCGAGGCGCATAGGCGTAGCGCAGCCGGCCATTGGCCGTGTTGTGAAAGCGCTCCGCAAGGGCGTTGGACGACGACAATGCCTCGGCGGTGCTCTCGTCGAGGCCTGCGGGGTTGCCGCGGTCCATCATGGCTTTGCCGCCGACGTAGCGCAGCCCCATGGTCTCGGCTTCCTCGAAGAGCACGTCGGTGTGGTTGACGGTGCCCATGTCGAGGACGGCGGTGGTTCCGCCCAGCAGGAGCTCGGCGATGCCCAGTCGTGCGGACGCTCGCATCGACTCGGCGCTGTGGGCCTTCTCCAGCGGCCAAATACGTTCTTGCAGCCAGGGCATCAGGGCCCGGTCTTCGGCGACGCCGCGAAACAGCACCTGACACAAGTGAACGTGGGCCTGCACAAAGCCCGGACAGACGATCCCGCCGGTGACGTTGACGACGCGAGTGCCGGGGATGACCGCGACACTGCCAGTTGGTCCGAGCGCCTTGATGCGACCGTCCTCCAAGAGCACATCGCCGACGAAGACGCGGTCAGCTTGGTCGACGGTGACGACCGTGCCGCCTTGCAGCAACACCGCGCGCGGCAGAGCGTGATTCACTGCCCACCTCCGTCTTGGCCGCTGGCGAGTTGGCGGGGATCGAAGATGCCGGGAAAGATGGCGCGCAGCGTCGTGTCGCTCCGCTCGCC
This sequence comes from uncultured Myxococcales bacterium, assembly GCA_903952805.1. Taxonomy (GTDB): domain Bacteria; phylum Myxococcota; class UBA727; order UBA727; family VGSZ01; genus VGSZ01. The sequence goes on from CAJBHN010000182.1 coordinate 1,380, forward strand.
CCGGTCATTGACCAACGCGATGGCGAGGTCGTCGCTGTCGCCGCTGAGAAACTCTGCCAGGACTTGTCGGCACATGCCGCATGGTGCTGCCGGTGGCGACGATGCCGTGGCGATGGCGATGGCTTTGAAGTGCCGTCGTCCGCCAGCGACGGCGGCGACCACCGCCGTGCGTTCGGCGCAAATGCACAGACCGTAGCTGGCATTCTCGACGTTGCAGCCGGCGACCACCGTGCCGTCGTCGCACAAGAGCGCCGCCCCCACGAGAAAGCGGGAATAGGGCGCATAGGCGCGTTGACGCGCGGCGAGGGCTTGGACCACGAGGTCGTCGATGACTGACACGGGCGCGAAGGTAGCAGGACTTTGTCGTCGTCGCTGCTTTCCGATCGTCTGTGGGTGGATGTGGGACTGTGTCCGCGGTCACGGAATGCGGGAGATGCGTCCAACCCGTCCAAGGCTGGTCGCGACGCCGTCTGGTTGCCCAAGCAGGGCGCGGAAAGCTCGCTGCTCGCTCGAGGTGGTGGGCAGGATCTTGCCTGCGGTTCCCGGGAACCAGCCGTCGCCACCACGGACCAGGTAGTCGATGGTGGCGACGCGGACGATCGCGTCGGGCGCGACGACGTGACCGCCGTTGACGACCAC
>CAJBHN010000183.1 GCA_903952805.1 uncultured Myxococcales bacterium
ACCGGCAGAAGACGCTGCAAACCTTGCCCGACGCTCCTTTCGGACTCGACATGGGCCACCTGCTGGATGACCTGCCGACAGGGACGGTCATCGATCGTTTCGTCGTCGTTGATGGCGAACCCGATGGTGTCCGTGACCGCGGCGGCCCACGGGAGCGCGCCCTCTACCAGCAGGGGGCCGATGCATTTCGCCGCGACGATTTTCCAGCCGCGACCAGATCCTTCACGGCGCTGCTGGCCTTGCCGGCCAACGAGCGACGGCATCGCAGCACCTGGGCGATGTTCATGCTTGGGCGCATGGGTGACGTGAAGGCGTTCGCCAGGGTGCGGGCTCTCGTCGACGACGGCTTCTTCGACGACCTCGGACTGGCAGTGGCGAGCCTGGGCGAAGAAGCGCGGGTCCTGCGCGATGCCGGCCGCGACGCCGACGCTGTCACGCTCTACGCCCGCCAGGCCCGCCTCGGCGCCGATCACAGCTCGCTGTTGATCGTGGCCAGAGACCTCATCGACGACGACGGCCCCCGCCGCCGACGGGCGCTGCGCAGCCCGGTGGTGCAGCGCTTGCTCGCCAGCTTCGCGATGAACCGTGGCGACGAGAAACCGGCGAAGATTGGCGTGGTCCTCAATGAACTGGCGGCCATCAAGGGCGTGGCGTTCCCCGATCGGGTGGCCGCCGCCGCCTGGCGTCTGGGCCGCTTTGACGTCGCCAGCCGCCTGGTCCGTGCCGAGCCCGACACCCCGTTGTCGCTGTGGGTGCAGGCCAAGCTCGCGCTGCGCGCGGGCCACGCCCAAGACGCTGCCCTGCTGTTGGCCCGGGCGAGTCGGGCCTTCCCGGCCCATGCGGGCGGACGGATCGACGTCGACGAGGACTGGGCGGGGCCGCTGCCTGGCCAGCGTGAACAGGTGCTGGGCGACGAAGCCGTGTTGGCATTGCTGCGGCAGGACTACGCCTTCGCCCTCGAGCGGCTCCTGACCGCGGGGGTGTACTGGCAAGACGCCGCCCACGTCGCCGAGCGGGTCCTCACCGTCGACGAACTGATGGCCTTCGTGACGGCCCATCCGGCCCTGTCCTCGCCGGAGAATCCGCACGGGGGCGACGACACCTGGACGCTGCGACACCTGCTGGCCAGGCGGTTGGTACGCGCGGGTCGCTTGCAGGAGGCCCGCCCCCTATTTGATGCCTTCAACGACGAAGCCATCGTCGGAGCCATCGATGCCCTCATCCGGCTGGAGATCGGCCATGACGGCCACGGCGCCGGCGACCAGCCTGGCAGCATCGACGTCGACGCGGCCCAACGGCTGCAGCAGGCCGCGCTGGGGGTGCGGCGCCACGGTCTGCAGTTGATGGCCACCGAGCTTGGACCCGACTACGCCATCTGGGACGGCGAATATCAGACCCCCTTCGAAGACAGCCTGCCCCTCCCCGACGACGAACAGCGACGGGTGACGCAGTCGGCCCCCCGGCCCGACACCCGCTTCCACTACCGGCAGGTATCAGCCTCGATGCTGCAAGACGCTGCCTCCCACGTGCCACCCCGCAGCCAAGCGTATGCCGCCCTGCTGTGCGAGGCCGCCTGGGCGGCGCGGGGAGACCGCGACGAGGTCCGGCGCCTGTGGCAGCGCTACGTCGATCATGGCGCCGTCGTGGATTTCACCGGCGCCTTCGGCGCGAGCGACAACGCCTGCCCCGCTGCCGACTTCGACGGCGCCCGCACCTTCGAAGCGCGTCAGCTGGAGCGCCATACGCCCCGACGTCGGGCGCCATCGCGCTGGATGATCACGCTGGCCTTGCTTGGCATCGTCGGCATCGTCGCCGGCGTCGTGGCCATCGTGCGCCCCCGTTCGCCTCCGCCGACCACGACGTGACCACCACCAAAGGACGTCGACAGCGCCACGATGGACCTGATCATCGGCGCCGCCTGGGAGATCTGGCCTTCTCTGCAGGATGGATTCTCGATAAACTGTCCTTTATGAGAGACCAGATATCACAGGTGGTGGCCGAGAAGCTGCTCACAGCCCTGGAGCGGCCGTTCGAAGCCTCGACACGCAGGGACGTGGCCCGTCCCCAGCTGCCGGGGAAGGCGTTGGCCGTCATCGGCATGCGGCGGTCAGGCAAGACGACGTATCTGCACCAGGTCCGCCAGGAACTCATTGCCGCGGGCCGCTCGCCCAACCGGCTCGTGTACTTCAACTTCGAGGACGAGCGCCTCGCCGATCTCCAGGCGAAAGACCTGGGCATCGTCACCGACACCTGGCGACGCCTGTTTCCCGAGCCGTCGTCGGAGCCACTCACACTCTTCCTCGACGAGATGCAACGCATCCCTGGCTGGGAACTCTATACGCGCCGGCTGCTCGACGCGCCCGGCCACGAGCTGTTCCTCTCGGGGTCGTCGGCGCGGCTGCTCAGTCGCGAGGTGGCCACAAGCATGCGGGGCCGGGCCCTCGAGGTCACGATCCGCCCCTTCAGCTTCCGCGAGTTCCGACGCCACCACGGCCTCGCACACGTCGACGTCAAGCGCGTGACGCTCGAGCAAGCCGCGCTGGTCGAGCGGGACTTCCGACGTTTCCTCGTCGAGGGAGCTTTTCCTGAAGCGCAGGGGACCACCGTCGCCGATCGTCGACAACTCCTGTCGGGCTACGTTGACATCCTGCTGTTGCGTGACGTCATCGAGCGACACGACGTCGGCAATTCGACCGCACTGCGGTGGTTGGTACGTCGCCTGCTGGGCAACGCCGCCGGCACCATGTCGGTCACGAAGCTGTTGGCCGACTTCAAATCAATGGGGGTCGCCGTCGCCAAGGACACCCTCTACGCGTACCTGCTCCACCTCGAAGACGCCTTCCTGGTGACCACGATTCCGGTCGCGACTGATTCGGAACGACGTCGACAGACAAACCCGCGCAAGGTCTATCCCGTCGACACAGGGCTCGTGCCCCTCTTCGACCGCAGCGGCCGGGAGAACCTCGGTCATCTGCTCGAGACGGCGGTATTTCTCGAACTGCAACGGCGCGGCGCGGACATCACGTACGTCAAGAGCGAGTCCGGCACCGAGGTGGATTTTCTCGCCCGCGACCATGGTGGCGGCGAGACCCTCATCCAGGTGTGCGTGTCGATCGATGATGCCGAGACGCGAGCCCGCGAGGTGCGCGCCCTCGGCGACGCGGCGACGACGTTTCCCCGAGCCCGACGATTGTTGCTGACCCTTGAGCACCGCGTGCCGTTTCCGACGACGAGCGGCGTCGAGGTCTTGCCGGCGTGGCAATGGATGCTGCAAGCACCGGAGTACTCCGGCTTCGGTCACGTGGTGATGGCAGCGACGTGAGCAACAAGGCGCCGGCGTCGGGCCCGAGCGAAACCGGTCATGCCGGTGAATCTCATCCCGAATGATCATTGAATACTGACCACGTCCAACAGAAGGGCGCGAAGCGCCTCACGAGCGGAGTGAGTGGGAACCACGCCGCCCCGGGGCCCGAAGGGTTCCCCTGTGGGCGAGGGGCAAGGTACATCCCAGAGCTCTTTGAGCGAGCCCACTC
>CAJBHN010000184.1 GCA_903952805.1 uncultured Myxococcales bacterium
CGTCGTGTTTCCTTTAGAGGTCGGCGCGCGCTGAATACGGTGTAGGTTCAAGGCCTACCCATGGATCGATCTTCTTCACAGAACCTGGACAATGCTGCACCCGAATTCGGGACACGGCATCCAATGGCAGTGCAAGCTGAGCCGAGCCACGTCAAGCGCATCACCGTTGTCGGGGCTGGTCCCGCCGCGGTCAGCCTTGCTACAGCCCTGCAGCGTCGTGGCCAACTGGTGACGGTGCGTGCGCCCGGGGGGCTCAAGCCGCGGGGGCACACGTTGTGTGCCTTCGTCGACCAGCTTGATGAAGCCGTCATCGGTGACCGCTATCCCCGCAGCGTGGTTGAGACTGAAGCCGGCGCCGTTGACTTGCACCGTGCCTATGCGCGCATCGACGACACGCGCGGCCGTGCCGCGCTGGCTGAGGCATGCACGGTGCTGGATGCTCGCGTTGATGCCTCCACGGTGTGGCCGAAGGGCGAGGTCGTTGTTGACGCCACCGGCCATGATCCGGTCCTTTTGCGTCGAGAAAATGCGAACCAGGCGTGGCAGAGCGCGTTTGGCATCGTCGTTCGGGGTACTGACGTCCATCTGCCGCCCGGCACCGCGCTGTTCATGGATTGGCGCAGTGCCGGTGTCGACGATGGCGGCCCTCCTTCGTTTCTGTATGCCCTCAGCGGTGACGACGGCAGGCTGCTGCTCGAAGAGACCACCCTGGCCTCCTGGTCGCCGGTGCCCACGGAAATGCTGCGGAAGCGACTTGAAACGCGACTTCGCCGTCGCGGCACGGTCATCGATCATGTCCTGGGTGACGAGGTGGTCTGTTTTCCGATGGCAGGTGGTCTGCCCCGGCGGGGACAGCGCGTAGCGGGCTTTGGCGCATCGCTGGGGCTGGTGTCCCCCGTCTCTGGCTACTCGGTTGCGCGGGCCCTCGCGCTCGCGCCGGTGGTGGCCGACGCAATCGTGGCGGCCAACGCTGACGCTGTCGGCGACGCCGTCGTCGACGCGGTCTGGACCCCTGAAGCACGCTCGCTGCGCACGTTGCAGCGTTTCGCGTTGACGGCTGCCTGTCGTTTCAACCAGCGAGAGGCCAGTGCCTTTTTCGGCGCTTTTTTTGCGCTTCCTGCCCCGCAGTGGCGCGGTTTTCTTGATGGCACCGATTCAGTGACGCAGGCCCGAAGCACGATGCTGGCCTTGTTTTCATCGTCGACCTCGTCGTTGCGCTTGCGGCTGATGGCCGGCGCCTGGTCGCGTACTGGTGTCGCGGTCGCGACCGATGTGTTCCGCCCCTTCTTCGGCGCCGGCCGGGGAAGAACCAAAACATTTTTGACTACCACCTTGGTCTGACTGCCAGGAGCGCCCCATGACCATGACCATGTCCGTCTCTGCTGTCTGCATGCCTGTTGCGGCCCATCGTGGTGGGGTGCGTCTGCCGTCTGTTGAGCGCCATCACGATGGTCAACACCGTCGGCTGCAGAGCATCCGCGCCATCGACGATGTTGAGGCCATCATGCGTGCCGCCGGCGTGGGCGACCGCGCCGAACTGCTCGGCGAGCTTGTGGCCGATCATCTCGACAGCGGCGGCAAGAGGGTCCGAGCCCGGCTGGCATTGGCGGCGGCGTCGGCGCTGGGCGTACCGCGCACCGCGGCGGCTCCGTGGGCTGCAGCGGTCGAAATGTTGCACAACGCGACCCTGGTGCACGACGACCTGCAGGACGGCGACCGCCTGCGTCGGGGCCATCCGACGACGTGGGCAGTCCATGGCATGCCCCAGGCCGTCAACACTGGCGACCTGATGCTGATGCTGCCGGTGATGATGGCCGGCGCCGTCAACGTCGACGAAGCCATTCGCTTTCGGCTGTGCCAGGCCTTGGCACGGCGGGCGGCCGCGACGGTGCGCGGACAGGCCGCCGACCTCGCGCTGCACGACGCCATCGACCGCGGCGGCGACCCCGTCGACGTCTACCTGAGGTGCATCGAGGGCAAGACTGGCGAGTTGTTCGCTTTGCCGGTTGAGGGCGCAGCACTGATGGCTGGCTTTGACGTCGGACGCGCCGCCGCCCTGGCCGAACCTTTCTTTCTGCTCGGCATGCTGTTTCAACTGCAGGACGACGTCCTTGACCTGTTTGGGGACAAGGGCCGTGAAGCCCGCGGCGCCGATGTCAAAGAGGGCAAGATCTCGGCCCTCGTCGTCGAGCACCTGCGTTTGCATCCCGGCGACCGGGAGTGGTTGCTCGCCATCCTGCGGGCGCCCCGTGACGTCACCAGCGATGACGACGTGCTCGCCGTCATTGACAGCTTCGAGGTCGGCGGCGCCAAGGACGCCGTGTTGGCTCGCATCGCCCACCTCGCGACCCGGGCCCTCAATACACCCGCCATCGACGACGCGCCTGAGCTGCGCGCCATCGTCGTCGAGGTCATCGGCGTGGTGCTGCAGCCCATCCAGGGCCTGTTCACGCGCCAGGACCACGACGCCGTGGCGGGTGCTCCAGAATCCATCATTGACACCGATACCGTGCTCTCCACCGAGGTGCGCTCATGACCGCTGTTTCTTCTTCTCGCGCTGTTGTCATCGGTTCCGGCCTGGGCGGTCTGTCGGCGGCCATTCGCCTGCGGGCCATGGGCTACGACGTCACCGTCGTCGAGGCGCTTGACCAACCGGGCGGCCGTGCGCGCGTCTTCAAAGACGGCGGTTTCACCTTCGACGCTGGCCCCACCGTCGTCACTGCCCCCTACCTCTTTGACGAGTTGTTCTCGTTGGTGGGCCGCGATCGCAAGGACTACATCGAATTCCTTCCTGTCGACCCCTTCTACCGCGTGGAATTCCACGACGGCGGTCGCTTCGATTACGTCGGCGAGGAAGAACGCATCCTCAACCAGATTCGTGAGTTCAACAAAGACGACGTCGATGGCTATCTGAAGATGGTCGACCACATGCGCCGCATCTTCGAGGTGGGCTACGAGCAGCTGGCTGACGTGCCCTTTGGCAAGGTGAGCGACATGATGCGGGCCGTACCGGATATGGTGCGGCTTGAGAGCTATCGCACCGTCTACGGGTTGACGTCGAAGTACATCAAGGACGAGCGCCTGCGGCAGGTCTTCACCTTTCAGCCCCTGCTGGTGGGAGGCAATCCGTTCCAGACATCGTCGATCTACTCGATGATTCATTGGCTCGAGCGCAAATGGGGCGTGTGGTTTGCCAAGGGGGGTACCACCCAGATTGTGGCCTCGCTGGTACGCCTGCTTGAGGAGCTGGGCGTGCCTGTCATCTGCAACGCCCCGGTGCAGACCATCGAGGTCGACGGCGGTCGGGCCAAGGCCGTCATCATTGAGGACGGTCGCCGCTTCGACGCCGATGTCGTCGTCAGCAATGCCGATCCGTCCATGGTCTACAAGAACATGATCGCCGCCAAGCACCGCAGGAAGCACACCGACGCCCAGGTGGACCGTGTCCGGGGCAGCATGAGCCTGTTCGTCGCCTATTTCGGCACCACCAAGCAGTTCCCCGACGTCAAACACCACACCATTGTGCTTGGGCCTCGCTATAAGGGACTGCTCGACGACGTGTTCAAGAAGAAGGTCCTCGCCGACGACTTCTCTCTCTACATGCACCGACCGACCGCCACCGATCCGACGTTGGCGCCCGCCGGTCAGGACGCCTGGTACGTGCTGTCGCCGGTGCCAAACCTGAAGGGCACGACCGACTGGGAGCAGGAGGCCCCCCGCTACCTGGACAAGATCGTGAAGTCTCTCGACCGGCTGGCGCCCGGGTTGTCGTCGTCGATGACCCATGTCCGTCACCTCGACCCGCGCCACTTCCTGACCGACTACCGCACCGCCAACGGCGCCGCCTTCGGCCCCGAACCCGTGCTCACCCAATCGGCGTGGTTCCGCTACCACAACGCCTCTCCCGACGTTGGTGGCCTCTTCTTTGTCGGCGCCGGCACCCATCCCGGTGCGGGCATGCCCGGTGTGTTGTGCTCGTCGAAGGTGCTCGAGCGCGTCGTCGACCAGCCGACGGCGAAGAAGCCCCTGCCTGAACGCCCGGCGTCGGCGTCACGGCGGGCGGCGTGACCAGCCTGGCGGTGGTCGATGACGGCGTCGGCGCCCTCGACGCCCAAACCGTCGCCGTGGCGCGGCAGGTCCTGGCGACCCACGCCAAGAGCTTTCGCTTCGCGGGGCTTTTTCTGCCGGCCCATCGCCTCGACGACGCCGCCGTCGTCTACGCGTTTTGCCGCCTCGTCGACGACGCC
>CAJBHN010000185.1 GCA_903952805.1 uncultured Myxococcales bacterium
GCTTCGGTTCGCCCGGGGCGACGCGCCGCCAGTCCATGCCGTCGACGAACTGCCCGATGGCCTCCCGGGCGACACCGTTTCCCTGACGCGCCCCGCTCGCGCCCGGGCCTGGCTGGCCGGCGGGGCGGTGGCCATGGCGTTGCTGGCGGGCGTCGCCATCGTTGGCGTCGGCCCCGACGACGCGGCTCCAGGCCGGCCAACGATCCGTCCAATCGAAACGCCAACGCCGACGACAGCGACGACGACAGCGACGATGACAGCGCCGACGACAGCGCCGACGACAGCGCCGACGACAGCGCCGACGACAGCGCCGACGACAGCGCCGACGACGACGGCGACGACAGCGACGACAGCGACGACAGCGACGACGGCTGCGACAGCGACGGCGCCTACCCCCGCATCGCAGCGGGAGCCGGTGCCGCCGACGCCACGGGTCGCGACCGGGACGGTGCTCCAGGCGCCGGCCATCGTGCCCGCTTCGCCAGCCGAGACCACCGTCGCCATCATCCCCGTCAGCCGACGGTCATGGAACGCGCTGTACAGCACACATGGCGGCGCAACCTGCGTCCTGGACGTGCTGACCACGACGACGACCAGGGGATTGCGGCTCGATCAGGTCCTGGAGCGCCATGCCGCCGACATTCGCCGATGCGCGGCGTCGCTCCATTTTTCGCTGGAAGACTGATGCACCTGCACCACGTGGCCATACAGGTCACCGACCTGGCCATCGCCCACGACTTCTATTGCGGGACGCTGGAACTGCCAGAAATTCGGCGACAAGACCATTCGATCTGGGTGGATGCCGGCGGCATCATCGTGATGCTGGAATTGTGCGACGGGCAGCCGCCGACCGCTGCGGATCAAGACTGGCCCAGCGACGCCCCAGGCCCCCATGTCATCGCCTTTGGGATCGCCGCGGCACAACGAGACAGGTGGAGGCAGCGCCTCGAACAGACCGGCGTCACCCTGAGCCACACGTCTGCCTTCACCATGTATTTTCGCGATCCGTTTGGCACCCGACTGGGCTTGTCGCACTTTCCCGAACCCCAACGCTGACGTGCCCCCCGGACTCATCCCGTGCGATGGAATCTTGCCAACCTCGACCGACGCAATGTATCAGTTCGGTACGTTGTATCGAAATGAGCCGTACGCTTTTGCGTTTTGTTGCCTGGAGCCCTGATGGCCGCGTCGAAGTACACTGTCACTGCCCGTGTTTTGCTCATTGACGACGACGAGGCCATCTGCGGTCTGGTCTCAAAATACCTGCAGCACCACGGGCACACCGTCGACGTGCTCCACGGTGGCCGGGAACTCGATGAAACCCTGGGCACGCCCTACGACGTCGTGCTGCTGGACATGGGCCTGCCTGGCATCGATGGGTTGACCATCCTTGACCGCTTGTCGCGGGAGCACCCAGAGATTGCCGTTGTGATGATCACAGCGACCAGCGGCGTGGACTCCATCGTCGACGCCATGCGTCGAGGCGCCTTCGACTACCTCACCAAGCCACTCGATCTGCAACGCCTCGCGATCGTGGTGCGCAACGCCGCTGAACACACCCGGTTGCGTCTGGAGAGCGACGGCCTGCGGGCAGCCATGCTTCGCGGTGACGGCGGTCCACACCTGATTTGCGGCAGCCAGGCCATGAGCGAGGTCATCTCGCTGGTGGAGCGCGTCGCGGCCAGCCGGGTGCCCGTGCTCATCTATGGCGAGCCCGGAGCCGGCAAGGAGTTGGTCGCCCACCGCATCCACGCCCGCAGCCGACGACGCGATGCGCCCTTTGTCATCGTCAACTGCGCCCAAAAGCCTGCCGAGGCCCTGGGTGAAAAGCTTTTTGGCGTGGCCGGCGCCGCTGGCAAGTTCGCCGAGTCCCGCGGCGGCACCTTGTTTCTCGACGAGGTCGGCGAGCTCTCTCCCGAACTGCAGACCCGGCTGCAGCGGGCCCTGCACGACGCCAGCTTGAGCGATCGCCGCGGCAGCTCCGACGGCGATGTCCGCGTCATCGCTGCCACCGTCAAACACCTGCCCACCGAGGTCTCGCGCGGGACCTTTCGGGCCGACTTGTTTTATCGCTTGAACGTCTTTTCGATCACCGTGCCGCCGCTGCGAGACCGCC
>CAJBHN010000186.1 GCA_903952805.1 uncultured Myxococcales bacterium
CGCCGGGGTGGTGGGCGCGGCTGGCGCCCACCTTGTGAAGGACCAGGCCGTTCCTGACGATCGACGGGCTGATGCGGCGGGTGCCGACGACGCGGAGGTCAGCGCCCGCGACGGGCGGCGGGGCGTTGGCGACGGTGATCTTGAACAACATGTTGGCCGGGGCCTCGCCGCGCGTGCCGGTGGCGCTGACGCGGAAGAAGAAGTCGGCCGTGCCCGAGCTCAGCAGCGTGAAGGGGATGTCCCAGGTCATGAGGTCGGTGGCGACGTCGTAGGCGATGCCCGGGGGGGTCGACAGACCGCAGCTGGCGGCGCTGAAGGAGCTGCACGAGCTCAAGACCACCGACGTTGTCGGCAGCTGGTTGAAGCGCTTGAGCGCGAAGCGCAGGCGTTCGCCTTCGTCGAACACCGCGCCGGGATCACAGCGGTTGGCGCCGCAGCTGCCGTCGCTGGTGGTGGACGCCGGCAACGACGCGGTGGTGCTGATGCCGCAGGTCGACGGCGTGCAGTAGGCCTCCTCGCAGTCGGAGGGGATCGGGTAGATGAGGTGGTTGCCGCCGACGTTGGTCGTCACCGACAAGACCGCCGGCGGATCGGTGGCGCCGTTTTCGAAGCTGCTGGTCTCGCGCGCGTTGAGGTTGCCGTCGATGCTCTGGGCCATCAGGTGCACGCGTTCGACGAAGCTGGACGCGCTGGCGAGATCGCTCGGCTGCGCGGCGTAGCGATAGACGAGGTCCTCGAAGCGGAACCGCGGGTTGTTGGTGGCGATGAGCCGCCCCTCCGAGATGATGTCCGTCGTGCTCGAGACTGAGCGGCAGTTGCCCATCGCGTCGAGGAGGTTCGGCGAACAGGTGATCGCCGAGGTGCCAAGCAGGTCGAACGCGCCAACGAGATTGGCCGGTCCCGAGCCGGTCTCGGTGATGGCCTCCATGCTGACAGCGAGCTCGCCGGTGCACGTGCCGTAGGTCATCGTCGGCGGCGAGGTCAGCAAGCTGTTGTTCATGACCGGCACGCGGGGCAGCGGGTCTCTCAACATCTCAATGACGTATTCGACGTTTATGCTGCCGAAGAGTCCCGTCTGGGTCACTTTGAAGAAATACTTGAGGGTCGCGCTCGAATTACATTGCGCGAGGTTGGTCACGCCGGCGTTGAGGTCGTCGTCAAGGTTGCCGCACCGCGTGCCGCCGCTGTCGTTGTCGAACAGCAGGCGGGTGTTGCCGTTGGCGTAGAACGGGCACGCCGCGACATTGGTGTTCTCGACGAAGAGCTCGATGTCGAAGTCGGCGCCGCACACGCCGTTGGGCCCGGTGACGCGGCCCATCAGCAGGTCGCCGACGCCAACGCCGTTCCACAGGTAAAAGTCGCCGCTGTCGAATTGGGACATGACGGCGCGCGAGCTACCGAGGCGGATCGCACCCTGGTTGACAGGTTCCGTCTGCGTCGAATCGGTCTCCTGTGGGGAGATGCCAGTGGCCATAATCATGTAATTATTGACGACGCCGTTATTACCGCTCTTATTGACCTGCAGCACATAGGTGGCCGGCGTGAGCGTGACGTCGGTGATGCCGGCGCAGAAGCTGCCGGGGATGTCATCGTTGGTGAACAGCTGGGTCAGCGAACCATCGCCGTTGTTGCGGGACAGCGTGAGCTGCGTGTCGCCAGGGCAGACCGTGTCGGCGCCTTGCGTGATGAACGAGAGCTCCGACGTGAAGGCGACGTTGAAGGTGAAGAAATCGACGTCGGCAACTGGCGAGATGGACGCGAGGATGGGGCCGCCGAAGATGGAGACGACGGGTGCCGTCGCCGCCACGTTGTTCAGCGCCTCGTCTTCGGCCTGGAAGTGGCGGGCCTGGTCCTTGTCAGCGAGCCGGACGGTGAAGCTCTCACCGGTGAGGGTCGCTCCAGACACCGTCAACGTGCCGGTGGAGACCGTGGCGTTCGACGAGAACACCTCGATGAGGACGTTGCCGTTGGTGTTGGCGGTGACGCTTGGGCAGGTGGTGCCGGTGTTCGTCGAGGTCGCCAGCACCACCCCCGATGTGTTGCGGAGGCGAATCTGCGTGGTGGCGGAGCAGGTGCCCGAAAAGTTCGCCGTGACCGCGCCGCGGACGAACGCGCGGTTGTCGTAGATGAAGAAGTCGGGGTCGGCGCTGTTGACGTCGATGACAACCGGCGTGTTGCCGACGGGCTGGGCCGTCGCCAGCCCGTTGTTCGGTTCGAGGTCGTCGTCGGCGTAGAGGTTGTTGACCTTGAAGCGCCAGTCACCAGACGGCGTGCCGATCGGCGGGTTCAGCTTCAGCTGCATCGTCGTGCCCGTCTGCTGCAGCGTCGCCCACGTCGGCAACGTGGGCACCGTGCAAGCACCGGCCGGACAGCTCTCGACGACGAAGTTGTTCTGCGGGGTTCCTGCCAGGGCGACATGGCTCACGGTCAGCGGGATCACGAGGTTGGTGGCGTCGCCGGCGACCCAGACGTAGTCGTGAATCGGCGCGAGGGTCGCGAGCCCACCGGTGGGGCTGACGTTGAGGGCGAAGGTCTCGGCGTCGCACACGGCGGCGTCGCTGCACGTGCGACATTCCGTGATGCTCGCGGTGCTCTTGCAGACCTTGAGCGCCAGGCAATCGTACTGGGCGAGGCCATAGGTCGTCTCCGCCGCCGCC
>CAJBHN010000187.1 GCA_903952805.1 uncultured Myxococcales bacterium
ATTCGGGGTGGCACCAACGGGGACCGCCATGGTGGGACCGCCATGGTGCGTCGACCACGCGGCGTCCGGCTTGGTGCACCCGTTTCGGACGCGCAGACCCGTCCGTGAGCGAGAGCCCGCCGGAAGTTCGGCCCGCCGGAAAAAGCGCGACGAGGACCCTGCAGGGTCCTCGTCGTGGCGGCACAGCAGCAAGCGCGATGCGCTCGGGTGTTCAGGCGAAGAGCGACGGGCCCATCATCTGTGCCTGGCGCTGGGCGAAGATGTTGGTCAGGTTTTCGAGGCCGAACTTGCTGAGCGCTTCGGGGCCGCCAAGCTTGCCGAGCAGGCTCTGGGCGATGTTTGCCAACGAGCCGAGGCCGCCGACTTTGTTCAGCAGGCCACCGAGCATGCCGAGGAAGCCACCCGACTCGGCCATCTTCGGGCCGTTTTCGGCGGCGAAGCCAATGACCTTGTTGACGATGTTGGCCAGCGGGCTGTTGTTCAGCAGTTCGCCGATCTTCGGCGCGAATTTGTCGACGAGGGAACCGATGCCCTTCTTGATCAGGTCGCCGATACCGGCGCCGCCCGTCAGGGACTTGATGCCGCCGCTGATCGCTTTCCCGATGTTGCCAAAGAAGCTCATGAAATCCTCCGTCGTGAGTGCCAGACAGGTTTTCGTCCCTGAGGTCGCCGATGGTGCGTCCGCCAGATCTGACGAGTGACCGATGTCGCATCGCCACCGGGGGACGCCCCCGGAGTTCCCGCTTGGGCCAGCCCCGGTGTCAGTGGCGCGGCGGGTCGCCCGGCAGCGGCGGTGCCTTCGGCGGACCGCGCTGCGCCTTGCCTCCGGCGGCGTTCATCGATTTCTTCTCGTCGCCGTCGGACCCGGCAAAGCGCGTGCGGGCGTGCTCGTCTCCGACGGGGATGTCGCCCGACAGCATGCCGTCGACGAAGGCCATGGCGTCGTCGACCGAGGGGATCCCCGCCTCTTTTTCCTGCGCTGGCGTCAGCACCGTCAGGGGCACGTCTGCTTTTGTGTTCTTTACGTAAAACAGGACGCGCTTGGCGTACTCCGTCGGTTCGAGGCCGAGCGATTCGGCGATCTGCAGCGTGGCCGGCTCGGCGAGGATCTTCGCCAACAAGGCTTCATCAGTGGGCATGCGTGCATGTTGCCTGCGCGAAGCCGACGATGGCAACCAAGCCGCCGCAACGAGGTCCGTGCACGATGGCGTGGACGACGCAGGAGCCAGCGATCTGGCCGACCATCGTCTGTTGTGGACGCGCGACGTCCCGTGCCACCCCGGCGGCGCGCATCAGGGGCGACGTCGACCCCGTGAACGTTCGCTTTCGGCTCGGATCCGATGCCCGACCCTGCAGGGATGTGCCCTCGGCGGGTGGTTTGCAGGCCCGCGCCCCGACCGACCCATCCACGCCGCAGCCGTCGTCCTGCTGCGCGCATATCGGCGATTGACCCCCTCCAACCACGACGGCAAGCCGCCGCATGTTGAGCGTTCTCGTTGCCTCTCTCGTCGGCGCAACTTCTCCTCCTGGCTTTGCCCGCGTGCCCACGCCTGCAGGGGCCTCGACCTACGCCGCCGCCGTCTCTGCCGACGGCACCACTGTCGTTGGACAGCTTGGCCTGGCCGATGGATCGGTCGAGGCTTTTCGCTGGCGCATCGGCGACGACACCATCGAAGTCATCGGTGATCTCGAAGGCGGCTTGCACTTCTCATCGGCGACGGCGGTCTCTGCCGACGGCGTCGTGGTCGCCGGCACGGGCTACCGCGGCGACCCGTCCCGACCCACCGACGGCATCCAGGTCGCCTTCACCTTCACGACCGAGGGCGGCTTCACCGTCCTGCCCGATCTCGATGGCGGCGAGGTGCTGGCCAACGCCACCGGCATCACCGCCGACGGACGCATCGTCGTGGGCGCCTCCTACGATGACCGCAACGACTTCATCGCCGTTGCCTGGCGCGATGGCGTCGTGGAAGCCCTGGGGACCTTGAACGCCACCCAAGCGCGCAGCGACGCCCGTGGGGTCTCCGCCGACGGCCGCGTCATCGTGGGAGGCTCCCCCGCCGGCGCCGGCGCCCAGCCCCGCACAGCGAGCTTTCGCAAAGTCGGCGATGGGCCCCTGCAAGACCTCGGCGATCTCGACGGCGGCGCCACCTTCTGCAGCGTCGTCACGGTCTCTGACGATGGCCACGTCATCGTCGGCAGCGCCTCCTCAGGGCTATCGGGCGAAAACTTCCTCGAGGCGTTTCGCAAGATCGATGACGGACCCCTCGAACCCCTGGGGGACCTCGACGGCGGCCCCTTTGGCAGCGACGCCCTCGACGTCTCCGCCGACGGCCGCGTCATTGTCGGCCGCAGCGTCGTCAACGACGACGAGTCTGAAGAAGCCTTCATCTTCACCGACCAGGACGGCCTGTGCCGACTGGCAGAGGTCGCCGTCGACGCCGGCATCGTTGTCGACGATACCGTCACCCTTTCCCAGGCGACCTCGGTGTCTGGCGATGGCACTGTCGTGGTCGGCAACGCCCTGATCAACGATGGCGGCGACCAACGACACGTCGAAGCCTTCGTGGTGGTGTTGCCGGCCAACAACGACGACAGCGTCGACGAGACCGGGCCGCCCGAGCTCCGCGTGGACCGACCAGCGTCGTGCGGCGGGTGCGCCGGCGGGCAAGGCGGTGTTGGCGCGCTGGCCTTCGGCCTGCTGGCGATGCGTCGTGGGAAACGCCGTCACGGCGCCGGTGGTGCGGGCGGCTGAGGCGTCTTCACCAGGCGGGTGGGATCGCTGCCTACGGCCTGCAGGCAAGCCATCGCCCCGTCGTAGACGGCGGCCTCCATGGTGGGCGTGCGGCTCGGAATCCCCACGGCATTCCCGATCCCGATCCGGCTCGCCTTGAGCCGTCGAGCACACTCCTCACGGCCGCCATCGACTTCGGTGACGCTGCCGGCGACGACGTCGGCGGTGACGAAGGTCAAGCTGTCCAGGTCCACCTCAATGGACTGCTTGATGGGCGCCGCTTCCACGACGTGCTGGCCTGGCGCGAGGGGCTGACCCGGCGATGACCGCGCCGTCGTGGACGTGTAGTTGCAGCGACGAAGATGAGTGGACAGTCTCGCTGACATGACCTGCCGCTGTCGCCCCGCTGCTCGGCTGTTGTTGGCACTTCTGATTGTCGGCGCGGGCTGTGCCAGCGCCCCGCCCGTGACGACGTTGGAGGACGAGCCACCGCGTCTGCTTAACGCATTTTTCGGCCTGAACGACGCCCTGCCCGACGAGGTCTTTTGGCTCTGCCCCGGCGGCGGCGGCACCGACGGCATGCCCGTGACCTTCAGTCGTCGCTTGTCGGGGACGGTGCCCCCGGCATCGTTTGCGGTGGTGCTGCGTTCCGGGGCCAAAAAGACGCCGCTGTGCGCCACGACGGCGCCCGCCAACGAGGCCAGCGAGAACCACACGGTGTTGTTGGTGGGCGACCTCGGCGGAATCGACGATCCGCCCGTGCGGGTCGAGGTGGTCTCTGACCTGTGGGCCGACGGCGTCGTCGGCGCCGTCGACAACGCCCGCGGTACCGCCGTCGAGGTCACCCCCCTGCAGGCTGGGCCAACCCTGGTGCTGGCCATCGCCATGACGCCGGGCGCCATCGACAGCGACTGCCCCCCAGCCACCACCCAACTGCTGATGGTGACATGGAACGGCGGCGTGGTCCCCGACGTCGATGCCAACCAGGAGATGCACCGACTCGCCTACACCGTCACCACCGACGCCGGGGACGTGATCCCCATGGCTCTCGGAGACCTCGACGACCGCGACAACTACGTCCACCTGTGCCTCGACACCGACGCCCCCGTGCAACGGGTGCGCGCTCGGGCCGCCGTGCTGGTGGACCCGAACAACGACGAGAACCCCGAGACCAGCGTCACGGTATTCACCGCCCGCTGAAGGTCATTGGGAGCCGATGTCGTCGGCGAACGAATCGGCCGTCGGAACGGGACATTGCGCAAGCTCGCTCCGCTCGCGTGCGCAATGTGCGACGACGATGGTGTGGTTCAGGAGGAGGGAAGCGCTCGAGGCTGACGGGCGGCCCCCAGGCCCGCAGGGTGGGGAGCTGCTCAGCCCTCAACCCGAGGTGCTCAAGGATCTTCCTCGCCACATCGGGCTCCTCGACGCAGGCGATGAACCGCATGGTCCCACGACAGCGAGAACACGGCCCTCGCCGTTGTCGGAGCGCGACGATGGCCTCGACCACGACCTCGCACGCGCGCCGATCTGGCAGTTGCATGTCCAGGGCGAAGCGCTCACGGCCTTCGACACGCGCCGTCTCATGGTGTTCCCTCGAACGCACACCAGGCAAAGACGGCGGTGGCCCAGCCCCACAAGAGCGTGAAGGCGATGTGCACGGCGGTCTCGACGGTTTTTCCCCGCCACAGCGCCGACGAATACACAAAGTGCTGGGCGTAGAGGCGCAGGCCCCAAAAGACCGCCAGCCCGGCACAAACGTGGCGCCCAAGAGGCGTGCTGACGAGGTCGGGTGCGTCTGTGACACAGACAACGCCGATCAAGAACACCACCACCGCGATGAAAAAGGTGTGCACCGTCATGAGTTGCTGGTTGATGAGGCTCAACCGTGGCAGCTCGGTGGCCCAGGCGAAGCGACGCGGAAAGATGCCGTGCACAAAGGCGAGGACCACAAAGATGGCGCCCAGGGCCCGCAGGTGCATCTCGATGTCGAGGAGAAACTCAGCCATCAGACGACCTCACGAGCACGAAGCGATGCAAGAGGGGGGCGATGCGGCCTTCGTCGACGACGGCGAGGCCGGCGCTCTTGAAGGTCTCCAGCCAGGTCCGCCGCGACAAGAAGTGCAGCACGCCCACATGAAATGCCAGGGTGTTGTCGAGGTCACGAAGGTGCTCGATAAGAATCATCTGACCGCCCTGAGCCAGCGACCTTGAGAGCGTGCGCAGCCAGCGGGCCCGGGCGTCGTTGTCTCTGACCTCGTGGGCGGCCATGGGCAAGACCATGCGCTGCACATCTGAGATGGGCAGGGGGCCCAGGCCCACGGCGACGGTGTCTGCGTGCAGGGGCACGATGCGCCGCGCCCGCGCGATCGACGGCTCGGGCTGGGCGCTGGTCTCGCTGGCATCAAAGACCCGCACCTCGGCGTGGACAAAGCGGGCCCGCAGGGCGTCGGTGCTCTCATCCAGCCCCGTATGCACGTGGGCGATGACGCGGACGTCATCGCCAATGACGTCGGCGAGGCCATCGTAGCTGTAGAGGTCGGAGGCGTCGTAGGCGGCGTACGAGCCGACGAGGGAGCCCGCGCTGAGGACCACGGCGACGACGGCGGCGGCGACGCCGACGGTGAGGATGACGCCGTTGCCGGCGACAGCGCCGACGGTGGCCGCAACCATCCCAGCGACGACAACGACGGCGGCGGCGACGTAGGTGGGGGCGTTGAAGCGCACGATGTTGTGCACGCCCTGAAAGCGGCCGCGCTCCAGGCGGGACCGTGCCCGTGGGGCGCTCACGTCGGCCCCGGGCCGTCGGGTGGCGCCCAATGCTCCAGGCGCCCGGCCTTCCAGTGGTAGGGCACGTTCTCGACGATGAAGGCGCTGGCGAGGACAGCCCCGTCGAGGCCGCGCTCGGCGAAGAACGGCACGCGGGCCTCGCGCACGCGCACCGCGCGGGGGCGCCATTGTTGGCGCACGCCCTCGACGATGAGGATCTGGGACGGGTCTTTCACCGTCGAAAACGTATAGGGCATGGGGCCGGCGAAGCGGCGGGCGTCTTTCCAGGTCTGGAAGCACGAGCCCGGCGGCAAGAGCGACGTGCTCTGCTCGGGGCCGTCGGTGCCTTCGCCTTCGCCTTCAACCCTGGCGTCGCTGGTGTCCACGTCGACGTGGAAAGCGCCGGCTGTGACCGCGATGTCGCCGCCATTCCTGACGATGTCGACGTTGATGGGCTCGTAGCGATAGCGCGTGAACACGTCACCAAGCACACGCATCGAGGCTCGGTTGGTCTGGCTGCGCACGATGTAGAGGCCCCGCAGGCGTTGCCCGGAGCTCACCGTGCAGCGGGCGAAGACGCGTGTCCCGATGAGAAAGAAGTCCCGACCAAAGATCCCGGGCATTCGCGATGGGCGCAGCCCCCGCGTCTGCACCATGGCGATGGCGATGAAGCCCACAGGGGCACTGCCGCCGTCGGCTTCAGTGGCGCGGCCGTCGAAGGTGTCGAGCTGGAGCTGTGGCGGCAAGAGCGGCTGCAGGGTCGTCGTGGGCAGCGCCCAGGTCAGCACCAACGAGAAGTCGAAGCGGGCGTCGACGGCGAAGGGGTGGTTCTTCAAGCTCACGCGCCCTCCTGGGCCAGTCGCTGCACGTGCAATCGGGTCCGCACCAACACCGCCGCCGAAAAGCAGCTGGCCCAGAGGAAGTTCCAGGGGCCAAAGAGCAGGAGCTCCGGAGCCAGCAGTTGCTCGATGACGTTCATGGTCATGACGATGACGACCTGGGCCGCGGCATTCAGGCGGACCCAGCGCCCGCTGACAAACCAGACCACCATGGTGAGCTCGGAGAGCCCGATCACGCGCACCAACACGCCAGCTGCGGCAGCGGCGGCAGCGGCGTCAAGGTCAAGGCCCACGATGTCTGTGGCGGTGTCGACGACGCGGGCGACGATGGCCTCGTGCCGTGGCACGCCTCCCAGCACCTTGCACCACAGCCCATTGATGCCCCAGACCAGCGCGATCGCGACGGTGAAGATGCCCCAGATGGCACGGGTGCCGGGCGACGACGACATGCTTGAACGTTGCGGATCGGAAGAATGTCGGCAACAGGTGCATGAGATCGCTGGCGCGCTCCGCTCGCGTGCGCCATGTGCGTCGACGGCGTCGGATGAGGTTCAGGCTTCAGGGAACTTGTCGTGCGTTCTACGCCCGAAGGGCAACGCCGCAACCGTCGCAGGCGGTTGCGGCGGACCCGCAATCCCATTGCGTTGCGGCCCGCCCGAACCTGGCTTGTTTGCTGGAAGGGTGAGCGCGAGCCGCCGTACTCTCCAACCCATGTTCAATCGGCTACGCAGAGGCGCGCGCTACAAAGCTCGTCGTCGACGACGAATTCGGCGGGGCACGCGCTTTCATTCTGTGAGCAGACCAGTCCCCCGGCGCACGGTATTGCGTAGGGCACGGCGAAATTGTTGTCGACAAAGCACGGCTCGCCCGCGTCGGACGGCGCAAAGCAGGTAGCGACCCCGTGTGAGTCAAACGTCACCACGCAGCTGAGCCCCACCGAACAGGAAAACGCATAGGGGTTGCCTGGACCGCAGTCTTCGCCAACCTCGCCGAGCTTTCCGCAGGCCGCGAGCACCGAGAGGCGGTTCTCGCCGCAGATGGGCGTGTCACCCTCGCATTGCTGAACGACAATACCGTCGCCATCGACCACCGCAGTGCCCTCGCAAAAGAGGTCAACGTCGGCGACGCATATGCCTTCTGGACCGAAATCGCAGCGCAGGCCGTCTTCACATGGGACGTCGAAGGATTCGAATACGCACGGCTCGCCGAAAGCGCCCTTGTCGAAGCAAAATGACACCTCACCTTCGGTCTCGACGCACGCGAGACCCTCAGCGCACTTCGCAGTGGAAATCTCCGACGAACACGCTTCACCCTCCTGCGCGGGTGGCGTGCAGAACGCCCGAATTACGACCAGAGAATCTCCGCAATTCGTCCCCTCCGCGCACACCTGGACGACGTTTCCGCAGCTGTCGACGATAGCGTTGCCATCGCAGTGCGAACTGATGTCGGATCCGTCGGCTTGGGGTACGCAATCGCCTTCGCCCTCGCCCTCGCTGGCGCTGACGTTGTCGCCGGGAGCTCGCCGGTCTCCACCGCCGAGCGTCCCGGGACCACAACCCCCGACAGCCATTCCCATCACCACCGAGGTCACATTCCCGAAAACCGTTGCACGCATGTCGACCTCCACGGACTGCATACATCGCAAGCCCGATGCCAGGGCAGTCCAGGGCAGTCACCGCAGCGGGAAGCGACGCGGGCGAGATCGAGAGAAACGTCAGCGTGGCCCGCGCAAGATTGTGCGCCGGCGACACCGGGTCTTCGCGCAAGCTCTTGCGCGGGCGTCAGGGGGTGGCACAGCGGGCAAGGCGTTCGACGCCGACATCAAAGCGGTCGATTGCCTTGGCGACCCTTCGCTGACCGAAGGCGGCGCCGTGCCGTGCATGCTCCAGCCGATGACGTCGGATGGCCAGCGCTGCTCTCAGGTCACGGTGAGTGACGCCCAGCGGCTCCAGATCCATACGCCGCGTTCACCGACCAACGGCACCTCGCTCGGGAGCACCTCGAAGCGGATCGTGAGCACCGCCCCGCGACTGTCGAGCTCGACAAGGTGCGCCGCCACACCGTCCAGGAGCTCGGCTACAGCGGGAGCCATATGCGCATCGGCGCCGTCGACGTCGACGGTGCCGAGTAGGTCGCCCCCGCGCAGCCTGCGCCAAAGCGGGCGTCGGGTGATATGCAGCCGCGGTCCAATCGGTACCGGCGCAGACACCTCCACCCGCCACAGGCCATCGGCCTGCGCTCGTACGACCACGTCGTGGCCGTCGATAGAGGTACGCCCTTCGATGCCAGCGCTCGTGCGCTCGACGAGGAGTCCAGCCCAGGTGGCGCGGCTTGCCAGGTCGTCACGGAGGCGATTGTACAAGCGCTCTTGTGCCGAGGCTGGACGCTTGGGTGCAGTCGCCGGCGGCGGCTGGGGACGGCTGAGCGCAGGGGGGGGGGCGCATCGAACGTGACGGCGCTGAAGGTGGCCGGCATCCCATTCACCGTGCACATGCGTTCGCATCGAATGCCTCGCTGCTCGAGTTGCCCGGCCAGCGCCAGCGCTTCAGCGGGTCCGCCACTCAGATCCAGAGGGAACGCACCGAATGGGGCGCCGACGGTAGCGTCTCGTACATGGAGGCTCACGTATTCGACAGCGTCGGGGTCCGTCGTCAGGTTGAGCCGTACTCCAACGACATGGTGGGGCCTGGCGACGCTCCAGCGCTGCTCCTCATCATGGTGCGCACTGATGCCGTCTGCAGAGAAGCGGAAGCTCAGGGTGTTCCGCGGGAGCGAGAACAACAGAAGCAATGGGCCGGCGAGGAACAAGAAGCCCCAACTGACGAGGACCGCACCGACGATGGACACCGCGCCGACGGCTGCAAGGACCGAGTTGAAAACGACCGGCGACCTGGGAACGAGACGGAGAGCGTTTTGAGGATCGACCTCGATTGTGTGCCAGCCGATGGACGAATCGCCGCCGCGAACACCACAACAGATGACGTTTGTGGCGCCTTCGCGTTGGCCGACCAGGGTAACGACATGAGACGCGTCCCACGTCGCTGGCGCCGTCACGAATACGATGTGACGTTTCGAGGGCACCACGCACAGCACGTCGATGGTGTCAGTCGATGCCCTTGACGCAGGCACCGTCGACGTGGGCGCTGGCATTTGCATTGGCACCGACATCTGCACTGCTGTCGATGGTATCGCCGTCGATGACGTCGACGTCGCTGCGCGTGCCGATGTTCGTTTCCGTTTGGACTTCCTTGACATCTTTGGCTCCGCCGTGGCTTCGGGGCGCCCCGTCGTTGTCGGTGTGGATGCTACGCGGCCAGAAAGAAGAAGGCCACGTTGGGACCGGGGTCAGCAGAGCGGCCGGCCCATCCGCATGCCGAGGGCCACTGACCACCTCGCTGGCGAGCGTCGCCTGCTCGCGATCCCGCGCTGCGGACGCGGCTATGCCGTCGGCGAACGCGTCGTCCGTCGGAACGGGACATCGCGCAAGCTCGCTCCGCTCGCGTGCGCCATGTGCGTCGACGGCGTCGGATGA
>CAJBHN010000188.1 GCA_903952805.1 uncultured Myxococcales bacterium
CCCGAGCGTCCGCCGCCGCTGGAGCCTGTCAAGATTGGCAGCATTGGCAGCACCTCGGGATCGTTGGCGAGCTTTGGCGAGGCCCTGCAAAACGCCATCGTCTTGGCCAACGAGAGCGTCAACGCCGCCGGCGGCGTGTTCGACGGTCGCCCGCTGGAACTCATCGTCGTCGACAGCGCCTCCGATCCTGCGACCGCCGTCGCCCGCGCCACCGAACTCATCGAGCAAGGCGTGGTCGCCATCGTGGGACCCGAGACATCGGGGCAGTCTCTCGCCGTGCTCGAAGTGGCTCGTGCGGCGGCGGTGCCGATGGTGTCGTGCTGCGCGACATCGACGGAGTTGTCGGGCCTCAACCCTGCGGGCAGTGGGTTTTTCTTCCGCACGGCGCCGTCCGATGCGCTGCAAGGCAAGGCCCTCGCGTTTGTCGCCGACAACGGCGTCAGCCGCGCCGGACTCGCATTTCCCGCCTGTCCCCAGGCCGCCTTTTTTTCTCGTGGCGACAGCTATGGCAACGGCTTCCAAAGCGTGTTTGAAGCCAACTATGACGGCGACATCATCGCCCGCGGCGCCTTCCCCAACGCCGACCCCAACGCCGGCGAAATCGAGGCTGCCGCCATCGCGTTCGCCAACGCCATCATCGCCGAAGCAGACCCTGCCGAGCATATGTGCGTCGCCTACATCACGTTTGGTTTCGAGGGGGCCCGCTTGATGGCGCTGCTGGAGGGCCGGTTGGCGACGTCGGGACTCAACTACCATTATCTGACGGGTGACGGCGCCCAGGAAGCGGCATTCCTCAACGAGGTGCGCAACGCCCCGTCGTCGGTCCGCAGTCGCTTGTTGGGCACCGTGCCCTTCCACGCCGACAACGCCGCCTTCGATGAGTTTACGACCGCCTTTGAAGCCCGCCACGGCACGGCGCCGACGGCCTATTGCGCCCAGGCCTTTGACGCCATGTTTGTCACCGCCCTGGCCGTGACCAGGGCGCGCTCCACCATTGGCCTCGACGTCCGTAACGCCCTCTTCAGCGTTTCGGGCCGCGGCGGCGGTCAGCGCTTCGAAAACGGCAACTTCTTCGGCGAAATCGCCGGCCATATTCTCGACGGCGACGAGGTCGATTACGTCGGCCCCTCGGGCGAGTTGACGTTTGACGCCGTCGGCGACGTCCAGGGCGACTATGTGCTGTGGCAGCTCGGCGAGGTCGAAGGCGGCAACCTGACCTTTGTCGAGAAAGCGCCATTGCCCGTCAGCGAATTCGATCCGCGCTGACGCGCTGCGCGGCATTCGATCGAGCGGTCGACGCGATCGTTGGGGCCGACGGCGAGGAACGCAATCAGCACCTCGCTCACGTCGTTGTCGTTGTCGTTGTCGTTGTCGTTGTCGTCGCTGCGCCCGGCTTCTCGCGCAACAATCGCCGCGCCAGCTCGGGGGCAAAGACCGACGACACCTTGGCGTCGCCCACCGCCGCCCGCAGTCGCCGCTCCACCTGGTCCGCCGGCCGGTCGACGACGATGGCGATGAGGGGGGCCAGTCCCACCTGCAGGGCCACGTCGGCGCGCTGCAACAAAATGGTGGGCAGCTTGTTCCAGGCCGGAAACACCACGTGGACCGCGACGTCGTCAGCCGCCGCCTGCAGCGCCTGCAACACCGCGCCCGGTGGCAGTTCGAGATAGCGCGCGCACACCGCCATCGCCCGCACGTTGGTGCGCGCAGCGCCCGCCACCAGCCGCCCCACATCGGTGACGCTCAGGAAAATGCCGACGACACCAGGCTCGCCTCCCCCTCTCCCTTCAGGGAGAGGGGGTTGGGGGGTGAGGTGAGCATGAGGTGGCTGCGTCGTCGCCGTCGCCGTCGCCGTCGCCATCGTCGCCGTCGTCGCCGTCGTCGCCGTTGGCACGGGCTCCACGGGGCCGGGCGCAAGCGACAGCGTCGTCCACCAGGGCTCGGCGGGAACGGGGATGGTCGGGGTCTCTGCCGTGCGTTTGCGGGCCACCCGCACGTATTTCAGACGTCCCTCGACGAAGTCCTGGGGGTCGAGGCCGAAGACCAGCGGGCGGGTGTTGTAGGGAGGGTCGGCGAAGGGGACTTGCAGGGGCGGCGAGAAGCCGGGGGCTGTCTCCACCAGGGCGCTTTCGACGACGTCACGGGCCCAGGCCCATTCGTCGTCGACCAGGATACGGTCGGTGATCCAGCGTTCGCTCTCGTAATGGCGCAGCACCGAGGCCCCGAGGCGACGCAACAGGGCCGGGCCCGCGATGATGAAGGCCAACGCGACAGTCAGCAGGGCGCTGGCGACGACGTGGAGGTCCCAGGCGGCCCGGCCCCGGGCAATCAGTCCGTCGGCGACTGGTGGCAGCACGTCGGTGATCCCAAGGGCGGCGCGGACCGCCATGGCTTCGTCGGCGCGGCGGGCGAGATCGAGGTCAAGCCAGGGCTTCTCGACGAGGAACACCAGCGGTTGCACGATGAGCGAGCCCAGCAGCAGCAGCACGGCGACCCCCGTGAGGGCCGGCCGCCAGCGGTGAATCTCCTCGATGGGGAAATGCAGGGGATAGCCCGAGCCCGCATGCTGCAAGCGCAACAGATTCAACACGAACAGCGCGGCGACGACGAAAGCGACAGGGGCTGCCACCACGCCGACGGTGAGGACGGCGCCGTAGGCCATGCCGGCGCCGGCAATGACGACCGCCAGCAGCGATACCAGCGCCGACAGCACGAAATACCGACGCTCGCCGGCACCGACTTTGTCGATGAGGCTCGTGTCGTAACCGCAGAGGGAGAACAGCCCGCGCACGTCGTGTCAGGCCTTCGGTGCGTTGGCGTTGGCGGTCGTGATGAAGGCGTCGGGGTTGTGCTGAATCTGGGCGGCGGTCTTTTTGCGGACGGCGTCGTGGACGGCGTCGGCCAGGACCCTCTCGGTTTCCAATCGCCGTTTTTCTTCGGCGAGGATGGCGTTGACGCCGTGGTGGAGGTCGATGTGGATGCTCTTGCCCTGACCGTCAGACACCACCCGGGCATCGGGCTCGATGCCGGCTTTGGCGCGGACGATGCGCTTCTGGTTTTCCTCGAGGTAGTCGTAGCTGCCCTTGATGACCATCAGCTTGAAGAAGATGGGGCCGGTCTCGATGCACAACAGCAGCAGCATGATGGCGAGGGGAATCATGCCGCCAATCTCGTGGCTGACCTGGATGCGTTTCATCAGTCCGTCGAGGTGACGGGCCACCTGCAAGTTCGACGCTTTTTCGCCGGCGAGTTTGGCGTCGAGGGCGGCGAGGGCGGCGGTGACTTCTTTGAGTTCGTCGGTGGTGACGCCCTGGCGCTTGCCGAGGTTGTCGCGGTCGCGATTGAGCTCGGCCTCCATGCGGTCGAGGTTGTCGCGCTTGTCGCGCCAGGCGGGGCCACGGCCGGCGGCTCCCGAGGCGGTCTTGCCTTCGGCCTCCAATTCGAGGGCCTTGCGCTGCTGCTGAATCTCGAGGCGCCGGGTCTCCAGCGCCGAGTCGGTGTCGTCGACACGCTTTTGCAGGGTGCCCATGGCGTCGCGGATGCGGGCCCGCTCGGTGGCCACCAACTTCTCGGAGGCATCGTTCAACTGCTGGAGGAATTCCTTTTGCTCTTTTTCCAGCGCGCTGGTGATTTCGCTCTCGAGGATTTTGATCTCCAGCGGTTTCGACAAACACACGCCAATGATCAGGGCCATGAACAAACGAGGCAGGGCGTTGACGAACTCACCCCAGGTAATCTTGTCGGTGCCGTCGCCCTTGCCCGTCGACGAAATGATGAAACGGTCGATGTTGAAGATGATCAGGGCCCACACCAGGCCGAAGAACGCGGCGGCGGCCATGCTCGGATAGTGGGCGACGCGCTCACCAAGGGCGGTGGCGTCCTTGGGGGAAAACACCGTGTAAAACGCGTAGCTCCCCGAAAAAAACGCCAGCACGCCGACGGTGAGCACCACGCCACCGAGGCCCTGGAATTTCACCCGGTCGCTGTTGGGACAGCGGGCCAGCAGCTGCGGATCGCCGCCGGC
>CAJBHN010000189.1 GCA_903952805.1 uncultured Myxococcales bacterium
CATCCGCGAGCAGGCCGCCCGAGCCCGCTCCAAGTTCGACACCGCCAAAACCTGAGCTGCTGTCGGCCAGCGCCCAGGGCGTTGCCGCCTCCCCGTTGCGGCCCCGTGGGGCCCAAGGACATCCCATGAGCGACCTGCTGGTCTCGAGCGACGACGGCGTCTGCACCATCACCTTCAACCGCCCGGCCCGCAAAAACGCGCTGACGGTGGCCATGTACCAGTCCGCCGTCGCCGCCCTCACGGCCGCTGCTGCCGACGTCAACACGCGGGTGGTCCTCATCACGGGTGCTGGCGAGACCTTCACGTCGGGCAATGACGTCGCCGACTTCATGGCCACCCCGCCGACCGGCGAAGACTCGCCGGTCTTTCAGTTCCTGCTGGCGCTGCAGACCTTCGCAAAACCCATCGTCATCGCCGTCAACGGCACCGCCGTCGGCATCGGCGTCACGATGTTGCTGCACGCCGACATCGTCTACGTCGCCGACACCGCCACGCTGAAGATGCCGTTTACAACGCTGGGGCTGACGGGCGAGGGCGCCTCGACCTACCTGCTGCCCCGCATGGCCGGCCACGCCAAGGCTGCCGAACTCTTGCTGTTTGGCGAAAACTTCGACGCCGCCACCGCCGTCGACGTTGGCCTCGCGGCCCGCGTTTTGCCATCAGCCGGGCTGCTGGCGTTTGCCACCGCGCGTGCCACCATCCTCGCCAACGAGAGGCCGGCGTCGTCGCTGGCCACGACCAAGCGCTTGATGAAGGCCGCCACCGCCGAGCAGGTCACCAAAGCGTTGTACGACGAGGCCGTCGAGTTCGCCCGCCATCTGGAGTCAGACGAGGCCCGCGAGGCCTTCACGGCCTTCTTTGAGAAGCGCAAGCCGGACTTCCGGCAGTTCATCGCTGGCGGTCGCCCCTGAGCGTCCAGGTCGGATGCAGGCGCCACCAGACCGAAATATCAGGGAAATTCGGAACCGTTCCGTCCCGTCAGGGCGTCGACGGCGCCGCGAGCCGCACGGCCTCGGGCAGCGATGCTGCACAGCGAAAACCGAAGTGGTGCGGCGGCTTGTTGGCAGGCTGCCAGGGTCGTCGGTGCCAGCTGCGAGCGTGCTCTTTGGGCCAATACCAGGAGCCGCCCTTTACCATTTTCTTGGGGTGTGACGGGCAGCTTGGCTGACCTGCGCAGGGGCCGCGTGGATTGACGCCGGCGCAGGCCGCGCCGCAGGTGACGAGGTCGGCGGCGAACCAATCGTCGACCCACTCCTCGGCGTTGCCGCGCATCTCGAACAAGCCAAAGGGCCCCGGCGGGGCGGTGCGGACCTCGAGGACCCGTCCCTTGTCGGCGTGCAGGCCCTTCATGGGGGTGCCACAGCTGCGACCAAGCTTGGCGTCCATGACAATGACGTCGGGACACGACGGCGGCGTGGTGTCGAAGGCGGGGTCGTCGCCCTTGGCGGCGCGCTCCCATTCCACCTCGGTCGGCAGGCGCTTGCCCTGGGCCTCACAGAAGGTGCGGGCGTTGAACCAACTCGTCGCCGTCACCGGCTGCAGCGGCCGATGGAAATCGCTGTAGCGGGGGCCGTCTGGGGGGCACTTTTTCGCCGCCACGCAGGCGTTGTACGCCTCGATGGTGACCTCGGTGAGGTCCATATAAAACGTCTCGACGCTCACATCGAT
Organism: uncultured Myxococcales bacterium; assembly: GCA_903952805.1. GTDB lineage: Bacteria > Myxococcota > UBA727 > UBA727 > VGSZ01 > VGSZ01. The sequence continues at coordinate 1,669 of CAJBHN010000189.1, forward strand.
GGGGGGCCCGAAGGTCGTTTTGCTGCCGCGGTTTTCGCCCTGGTCGCAACGGTGCGGCTCGGCGGTGCCACGCTGAAATTGGGCGCCCGCGATACAGGCCATACCGGGGACCGCAGGCCCGCAGGGCAAGGGTGCGGCCGCCAGCGTCCACAACAGAGATGCACTGACAAAAGACATCATGCACGGTGGTGTGACAGACCGGGCCGTCGTCATCCACCGGTGCAGCGTCGGCCGGCGTCACTCCGGCGGGGCCTCGCCTTCGGGCACACTGGGCGCCTCGCCGACGGGGACGCTCGCGGCGCGGTGCTTGAGCTGCAGGCCCTTCAACAGGTTGCGCAGGACCTGGTCCTGGCATTCCCGATAGTGCTTGTGGTCGGGGCTGCGAAAAAATGCGCTCAGCTCGGGCTTGTTCAAGACCAGCCCCGCCAGGTGCAGGAGTTCCAGGATGTCCTCGGACTTGAGGGCGAAGGCGATCTTCAGCTTGGTCAAGATGGCGTTGTTGGTGAGCCAGGACTCGACGGGGGCCTTGGGACCATCGCGCTGGCCGCGTCGATCGACGATGAGGCCATTGAGAAACGACGCCAGGATTTCGTCGGGACACTCCGCGAACGCCGGGTCGTCGTCCTTTTTGAGCCAGTCGCTCATCTTGGCGCGGGTGACCTCGCGACCGCCCAGGGCCCACAACTCGATCATGCGTCGATCGTTGAGGTCGAGGATGTAGCGGATCCGTCGGAGGACATCGTTGTTGGTCATCGTTCGCTTTGGGCAGGGGAGGCGAGTGGATGCGGGCGCGCAGCGTCGATGGCACGCGCGGGCATGAAGTGCGACCGGGTCAGCGATGGCCGTCCAGCGGGTCGCCGGCGAAGCGACCGACGAACCGACCGGCGCCGCCCCCGCCGCGCGCCACGCTCACGAACGGCGGATGCAGATGCGACCCACAAAGGCGATGTCGGCGCAGGTCGGCAGGGCTGCACCGCAGTCATCGTCGACGTCACACGGGCCCGAGCAAAAAAACGTGGCGCCACCGCTGTCGGGTTGGCCCTCGACGCACAGGGCGGTGTCGCAGTCGTTGCCGTCGACGCAGCTGTCGACACCGCTGCGGCCAGCGCCGCGCACGCCCGACTCACACAGACAAGCGCCATCAGCGCAGCCACAGCGAAGCGTGGCCTGGCAGTCGGCGTTGAAGGCGCAGCCATCGTCGACGCCACCGTCGCCGACCTCGCCCTCGCCCTCGCCCTCGCCGACATCGCCCCCACCCCCACCCGCCTCGTCGTCCGGTGACGCAGGACAAGCGCCGCCGACAACGACGACGGCGCTCAGGACGAGCCACGCGATCGGTGGGGGCAGCAGGGGTCGATTCATGGCTGGAACTCCGGGGAGGTGACCGTTGCCAGGGCATCCCAGGCCCCGGGTGGCGCGTCGATGAAGCCCTCGGCTCGAAAGACCGTCTGGAGCAACGACTGGGGCAGAGCACGCAACGCCGCCACCAGCGGGCCCCCGTCCTGCCCCACCACGACGCCGTCGCCAGGGACCGCGTCGGTGACGGCCAGGGCCCGCAGGCGGGACGAAGCCCCCGGCAGGTGGCTGTCGATGGCAGCGGCCAGGTCGGCACCGCCGGGCAGTACCCTCACGCCGGCGATGTCGGCTTCGCCAGCGATGACGGCGGCCAGGGCGGCTCGATGGCAACCCAGGAATTGCTCGTCGACAAAGAAGCGTTCCAGGGCCACCCGTCGGCCCCGCAGCCACGCCTTGGGAAGCACATGGCCGCACAAGCTGGCGGGATCGACCCACGCTGCTCTCAAGGTGCGGGGCGCCAAGATGTGGGTGCTGTCGACGAGGACGACGAGGGCGCTGGCGAAAGCCGCTTGGCCCCGCCGGACGATCTGGAGGGGCACACGCAGATGCGGAGCCACCTGGGCGCATACAACGGGGGGCGCCAGGGCCCCGTCGACGGCACCGGTCAACAACGACTGGCGCAAGGCGTCGTAATCACGGCTGACGACGACGTCGACGGCGCCACCGACGGCAGCAGCCAGGGCATCTCTCAGGGCACCGATCGTCGTCACCTGCGTTGCCGCCGACGCCGACGGCGGCAGCGCGAAGCGCAACATCGCTCAAGCCGACGGGTCGGAGCGACCGCGTTGCAGCAGGCCGGCGATGGCAGCGCGCTGTTCGCCGGTCAGTGACGTGAAGCGAATGCCCATACCCGGCGTGCGATCAAAGTGGTTGTCGAGGTCGTACTCGGCCTTGCGCATGACCTGCCCTTCGATTTCCAGCACCGAACTGTCGTCGCCGGGGATCAGGGGCATCAGCCGGACCGTCGTGCCCGGCTCCAGCGGCATGACGGTCTCGATGAAGAGGCCCGTCTCGCTCATGTCGATGGCCGAACCGCTCATGAAACTGGCCCCGTCGTCGTAGACGACCTGCAATTTCAAGAGGATGCGTGGCTTGCGGGATACAGTCATGGTCCGTCCGGGTGAGAGCTCAACGGGTCGCGACTTCGGCCAGGCGCGTCCGTCCTATGTCAGTCACAGTGTAGCGCTTGCTGCGCCCGTCGGGAGTGGTCTCGCGAAAGAGTTCGCTCTCGTCACGAAACGAGCGGGCAACGTTGGTGGCGAAGACCTCGACACCGGCGGCCGACGACAGCAACGCGCTGGTGTCGGCAGCCGTCAAGCCGTGCTCGCTGCCAGTCTGCTCAGCCAGGGCCACCGCCCACAACACCCGCGCCAGGGTGCGTTTGCCATTGAGCGTGGCGTCTTCGGCGACGATGGCGCCGCCGTGCTCGTTGAGCCAGCCCTCTACGGCCCGGGCCCGCGGCGAGTCGACATCCTTGCCCGATCGATCGACCGAACCCTTGCGCGACGCCGACGTCGGCGGCGTCGATGCGACGTCTGGCTGGTCGGCCGAGGCTTTCTTCGGACGAGCCGCGGTGGCCGACGCCCTCGCCACCTTGGGCTCGGTGACGGCCGGCGTTGTCTTCTTCGTCTTGGTCGCCGCCCTGGTCGCGGTCCTGGTCGCCGTCCTGCTCGCCGTCTTCGGCCTGGTCGCCACCGCCGTGGGCCCCGTGGTGGGCACCGTCGAGGTTGCCGCAGCCGGCGCCTCGGGCCTGCTGCGCCAGGCGTCGAGGTCGGCGGGGGCCACGGCGCCGGCGCGGACGTCATCAGCGTCGTTGATGTTGACCTCGACCACCGCCGGCCACGACGACGCCGGCTGGGCATCGCTGCGACCAAGGACGGCGTCGATGCGGACCCGCAGGGCATCAACGGTGTCAAGGGTGCGAAAGACCACGTCGAGCAAACGATGGACGATCATGGACGTTTGCATCGCACGGCGGCCACGCCGCGACAACGGGGGCATACATGAACCTACCTGAAGCCTGGACAGCGCCCGGTCGGCGTCCCCGCTGGCATTGCGAAGCGCAGGGCCTTTTGCCAAGGCGCCGACGAGTGAGACAAATCCAGGTGCACCCATTCCCGGTCTTTCCAGGCGGCATCACCACGTCCGCGGCCCAGGCGCCGGCGTCGTCGCCCGCGTCACGCCACGACGGGTCGGGGGCAGCGACAGGCCTTGAGCAAGGCCAGCGTGGCCGGGCCCATCGGGGCGATGACCGGCAGCCTCGGTGACGGTTCTTTTTCGTTCACATGTACGCGTTTCAGGTCACTTTTTTCATGCGTTTTCTCAAGGGGCACACATCGACCATGACGTCATCCAGACCACTGCACCCGGTCGTCTGTCTTTTTGATTCCTGATGTTCATTGTTCTTTTTTGTCTTTTTTTGTCTTTTTTACTGTTGGAGTGACCATGCGTCGACTCGTTCCTTCCGCCCTCGCGGCGCTCTTTGCCCTGACGGCCTCGGCCCACGAGGGGCATGAGCGCCACTTCCCCGCCGAGCGCCTTGAGCCTGGCGTCGACAAAGAAGCCATCATCAACACCGCCTGGGCGAGCGTTCCCCAGCACCTGGAGTGGGATGCGGCCCTCATTTTGGGCTACTCCAACGACCCCCTCTACACCTACGTCGTGAGCACGTCGGGTGACCCCGTCGACCGCGACAAGAGCCTGGTCGAAAACCGCCTCGCGGCGCATTTGACGGCGTCAGTCGCCTTCTTCAATTGGCTGCAGCTCGGCGCTGAGCTGCCCGTGTTGTTGTTTCAGCAGCGCAATGCCGGCAACGAACCCGCCAGCGACGCGGGCGCCCTGGGTGCCTACGGCGCCGGCGACCTGCGCTTGTACCCCAAGGCGCGCATTCTGCAGCAGCGTGACGGCGCTCCCCTCGACATCGGCTTTCAGGTCCCAGTCAGCCTGCCCACGGGCCAGAGCACGGACTTCTTTGGCGAGCAGGGCTTTACGTTCACGCCGACCATCCTCGCCAGCCGCGAGTTCAGCCTGTTTGACGGCACGCTGCGCCTCGCCGGCAACCTCGGCAGCCGCTTCCGCACCCAGCCGGTCGAGTTCGACGAACAAAACACGTTGGGCACCGAGATCATCGCCCGCGCCGCCGGCAGCTACGTGTTCTACGTCACCGAGGACCGACCCACCGAGCTTGGTTTGAGCCTGGTGACGGCGCCGCAAGTCGATGGCTTTCTCGAAAACATCCCCACCCGCAGCCCCGCCGAAGTCCTCGGCGAGGTCGATCATACGGTCTTTGGCCCCCTCAGCGTCTTTCTCGGCGGCGCCGTGGGCCTGCAGAGCGGCGCCGGTGGCCCCGACTACCGCGTCTTTGGCGGCGTGCGCTTCGCCCCGCGCGCGGCCCCCGACCGTGACAACGACGGCATCGCCGACCGCGCCGACAAATGCGTGGCCGAGCCCGAGACCAAAAATGGCTTCGAGGACGAAGACGGCTGCCCCGACGTCGACGACAAGGACAAAGACGGCATCCGCGACGCAGACGACCAATGCCCCGACGTGCCCGAAGACAAAGACGGCTTTGAAGACACCGACGGCTGCGTCGACAACGACCACGACCACGACGGCATCGACAACGACGCCGACAAATGCCCCGCCGACGCCGAGGACAAGGACAACTTCGAAGACGACGACGGCTGCCCCGACCTCGACAACGATCGTGACGGCGTCAAGGATGCCGATGACAAGTGCCCGACCGACGCCGAAGACAAAGACGCCTTCCAGGACGACGACGGCTGCCCCGAGCTCGACAACGACGCCGACTTGATCGCCGACGCCGCCGACAAATGCCCCCTGCAGGCCGGCCCGAAGGACAACAACGGCTGCCCCGACGCCGACCGCGACGGCGACACCGTCGTTGACCGCCTCGACAACTGCCCCGACGAAGCGGGCGCTGTCGACAACGCCGGCTGCAAGAAGAAGCAGCTGGTCCGCCTGCAGGCTGAGAAGATCGAGATCCTCGACAAGGTCTTCTTCGCGACCGGCAAGGACGTCATCCAGAAGAAGTCCTTCGAGCTCCTCGACAACATCGCCACCGTGCTGACCTCGCACCCCGAGATCAAGGCTGTGCGCGTCGAAGGCCACACCGACAACGCCGGCGACGCCGCCAAGAACAAGGACCTCTCGGATCGCCGCGCCAAGGCCGTCGTGAAGTACCTGACCGACAAGGGCGTCGACGCCAGCCGCCTCGTGGGCGAGGGCTTTGGCCAGGAGCGCCCCATCGCCGACAACGCCACCGACGACGGCAAGGCCCAAAACCGCCGCGTCGATTTCGCCATCGTCCAGGGCGGCTGAAGCAGCGCTGTTGTCGGCGCCGACCCGCGCCGCGCCAGCACCCGAAACACGCGCCCATACGGGCGCGTGTTTCGTTTGAGCGCTGTGCAACGCCACCGCACCGCTGGGGGCCAACGACGTGTCAGGTCAGGTGCGATACTGACCGCCGATGTAGGACCTCATTGCGCGCTGGCGGGGAAGGATCCACAAGCGCTCGTCATTGTGCTTTTTCCAGGGGCTCTCATGCGCGCACTGCTTCTGTCTGCTCTCGTTGTCGCCGCGGCGGCCGTCGGAGCCTGTACCAGCACGGTCGTCGACAACGCGGCCGTCATCGTCGACGGCGACGCGACCGATGAGTCCGCGGTGACCTACCAGGCGCCGACCCAGCCATCCAACCGCATCTACTACGGCGTCCCCGTCGGGGCCTACATCTCGGCGGCGACGATTCCGTCGCATTGGGTCCACTTCGACCTGCTGCCCCGCGGCAAAGTCGACCTCGTCGTCGACCACGAGGACGGCCGCCGTCGCACCGGCATGCGCGTGTACCGCGTCAACCCCACCGGCAGCCTGCGCCTGCTGGGCGAGGTGAGCGGCCGTGGCCGCGCCTCTTCCCGCATCGAGAGCCGCGCCGGCGGCACCATCGTCGTCGAGGCCTTCGGCACCACCCCGCGCGGGGGCTCGACCATCACGATCACCGTCGACTGCGCCCGCCGCGACGGCCAATGCGCACCCCTGGGCCAGCCCGGCGCCACCTGCGGCACCCGTGGGGCCGGCCAGTGCGACGACGGCCTTTACTGCGACTTCGACGCCATGTGTGGCGCCGACGATCGCGGCGGCAGCTGCTCGATGCATCCCGTCGTCTGCTCGCGCATGGCCTGCGTCGAGCTCTGTGGCTGCGATGGCCAGACGTACTGCGGTGAGTGCGCCGCCAACATGGCCGGCGTCAGCATCGCCCACGAAGGCGCCTGCGAAGCCCCCGTCTGCGACCCGAGCGTCTACGAGATGGTCAAAGACGAGGTCCTCAACACACGCGTCAATGGCGTGTGGACGGGCACGGGCCTGACGACGGGCTACGACGTCAACAGCACCCTGCGCCTCAACGACGGCGACTTCTCGTACGAGCAGACGTGGAATCCCACCTGCCTTCGCAGCGATCCCCCCTGCCGCCAGGCCAGCCGCCTGTTGTCGATGGTCGGCGGTTGGAACAACACCGCCACCAGCGTCCAGCTGACCCCCGAGGTCCAGCCCGCCCCCGAGCAGCTCGCCTGGTCGTTCACCATCGTGCAGAACTGCGAAGGCGACGTCCGCCTGCGCACCACCGAGATGGGCGAAGAGCGGGAGCTGACCCGCGACCTGTGCGCCGACCACAGCTGCGGCGACGACGAGCACTGCGAAGTCGTCCCCGTCATGTGCATCCAGGCCCCCTGCCCGCCCCAGCCGACCTGCGTCGCCAACTGACGCTCGCCGGCACCGAAACACCAGCAGGGCGCCCGCCGGGGCGCTCTGTTCGTTTCAGCGTCGCACTGCGGCACTTGCATCTGTGGCAGGACACCCACATGGGGTCGACAAGCCGGCGCCGTCGGGGGATGGTTCGCGCCGTCGTCAAGACCACGTCCCCTCGACACAGACAGGGGCAGGAGGACCACCATGGCCGAAGCCACCAGCAACACCGCCCTCTTTCGTGCACCCGATGTGCGTTCGTCGTGGGTCGCCTCCCGCGAGCGCCACGAAAACCGCACCCAAATGCACTACGCCAGAAATGGCGTCGTCACCGAAGAGATGACCTTTGTGGCCCGCCGTGAAGGTCTCGAACCCGAGCTGGTGCGCAGCGAAGTGGCTCGCGGCCGCATGGTCATCCCCGCCAACATCGCCCACGTCGAACTCGAGCCGATGGCCATCGGCATCGCCTCGGCCTGCAAGGTCAACGCGAACATCGGCAACAGCGCCGTGACGTCGGGCATCCAGGAAGAAGTCGAGAAGCTGCTGTTGTCGGTGAAGTACGGCGCCGACACCGTGATGGATTTGTCGACGGGCAAGCGCATCCACGAAATCCGCGAGGCCATCGTGCGCGCCTCCACCGTGCCCATCGGCACCGTGCCCATCTACCAGGCCATCGAGAACGTCAAAGATCCCCTCGACCTGTCGTGGATGGATTTCCTCAACGTCATCGAGGAGCAGGCCAAGCAGGGCGTCGACTACATGACGCTGCACGCCGGCATGTTGTGGGAGTTTGTGCCCCTCACCAAGCAGCGCCTCACGGGTATTGTTTCTCGTGGTGGCTCGCTGATGGCCCAGTGGATGATGTACCACGGCAAGCAGAACCCACTGTACACTCATTTCGATATGGTTCTCGACATCTGTAAAAAGTACGATGTTACCATCAGCCTCGGCGACGCCCTGCGCCCCGGCTGCCTGGCCGATGCGTCGGACGATGCCCAGTTCGCTGAGCTCAAGATCCTCGGTGAGCTGACCACCAAGGCGTGGGAAAAAGACGTTCAAGTGATGGTCGAAGGTCCGGGTCATGTGCCCATGGACCAGATCGAAATGAACGTGAAGAAGCAGATGGAATGGTGTCATGAAGCACCGTTTTACGTGCTTGGGCCCCTCGTCACCGACATCGCCCCCGGCTACGACCACATCACCAGCGCCATCGGCGCCGCCATCGCTGGTTGGCATGGCACGGCGATGCTCTGCTACGTGACGCCCAAGGAGCACCTCGGGCTCCCCAACGCTGAAGACGTGCGCAACGGCCTGATTGCCTACAAGATCGCGGCCCACGCCGCCGACGTCGCCCGCCACCGCAAGGGGGCCCGCGACCGCGACGACGCCCTGAGCCGCGCCCGCTATGCGTTTGATTGGAACGAGCAGTTCCGCCTGAGCCTCGACCCCGAGCGGGCCCGCGAGTACCACGACGAGACGCTGGACCACGAGCACTTCAAGACCGCGAAGTTCTGCTCGATGTGCGGGCCGAAGTTCTGCTCGATGCGCATCAGCGAAGACCTGAAGAAGATGACCGACCTCAACGCCATGCAGCCGCCGACACCGCTGCTGTCTCGCGACAAGGGCGAGGGCTGCGTCACCGAGAGCCCGGCTGGCTTCGAGCTGGTGCAGCTGGGGTCGTCGAAGTCGGCGCCCCCCGCCGCCGAGTGAGCTGAGCAACCCCGACTGCGGCAGACAGCGGCGACCACGAGGTCGCCGCTGTCATTGCTGGCCAAGGCGGTTGCACCAGCCGGCGACGTCGGCGACGACAGCGTGTGCGCATCCCCCACGCCAGCCTGCGGCCAGACATCCTCCGCGCCGTCATCGAAGAATTCGTCACCCGCGAGGGCACCGACTAC